>JAZLAD010000150.1:0-21188 GCA_045613005.1 Acutalibacteraceae bacterium
TAAATAGTCCATGAATCGAACTTTCCTTCTGCATCGTCCTTCTTAATATTAACGGTTGAGCCTATCTCAACAGTTACACCTTTACCTTCTTCTAAGATACCATCGGCACATATAGCTGAATGGATTGTAACTGTAGCCTTAGTAGTAGGTACCGGGCTGTTATTTGCTGCCATAGCAGAGATAGAAAGAGTGAATACTGCAACTAAAGCAAGCACTATAGCAATTATTTTTTTCATATTTTTACCTCCAAAAAAGAGAATGTTGAGATCATACTCCTATTATTGGATTCATTATATCACTTTTAATTTCATTTGTAAATAGTTTTTTTGAAATTTTCTATATTTATTATACACAATTTTTCTTGTAAAAATTTATATTTTGTGATAGAATGTATTATGTATTGTTATGCTTAGTTATTAAAGGAGATTTTATGACTTTCAAAGAAGAAATAAACCGCCGCAGGACCTTTGCTATTATATCCCATCCTGACGCCGGTAAAACCACACTTACAGAAAAGCTTTTGCTTTACGGAGGCGCTATACAAACCGCAGGCTCTGTAAAGGGTAAGGCCACCGCTAAACACGCCGTTTCTGACTGGATGGATCTTGAGAAGCAAAGAGGTATTTCTATCACCTCATCGGTTATGCAGTTTGAATACAACGGATTTTGCATAAATATTCTTGACACCCCGGGACATCAGGACTTCTCTGAAGACACCTACCGTACACTTATGGCGGCCGATAGCGTTGTTATGGTTATTGATGCTGCTAAGGGTATCGAGCCGCAAACGAGGAAACTTTTCAAGGTTACCGCTATGCGTAACATCCCAATATTTACGTTCATAAACAAGCTTGACCGCGAAGCAAGAGACCCGTTTGAGCTACTTGACCAGTTAGAAAAGGAATTCGGTATAGGCACCTATCCTGTTAACTGGCCTATCGGCTGCGGTGTAAGCTTCAAGGGTGTTTTCGACCGCGACCGCAGACAGATTATGACCTTTAATGAATTCCACAAAGGTCAGGAGCGCCTTAATGCTATTGAGTGCGATATTACAGATACCGAAAAGCTAGACGAGTTAATAGGCGAATATCAGAGAGCCGAGCTTGTAGACCAGATAGAATTGCTTGACGGTGCAAGCTTTGAGTTTGATTTAGAAAAGGTACGTTGTGGTAAGCTTACCCCTGTATTTTTTGGCTCTGCCCTTACAAATTTCGGTGTTGAGCCTTTTCTTGAAAACTTCCTTAATATGACCACGGCGCCACTTGCCCGTGCTACTAAGGAGGGCACTGTAGACCCTACCGACGAGGCTTTTTCTGCGTTCGTTTTCAAAATTCAGGCAAATATGAACAAGGCTCACCGTGACCGTATGACCTTTTTGCGCATTTGCTCGGGCAAATTTGAAAGGGATAAGGAATATTATCACGTTCAGGGTAAAAAGTCTATGCGTTTATCCCAGCCTCAACAATTGATGGCGCAGGACCGACAGATTATAAACGAAGCCTATGCAGGTGATATTATAGGGGTTTTCGACCCCGGTATTTTCTCTATCGGTGATACAATTTGCGACGTGAAGCATAAGGTTGAATTTGAAGGCATACCAACCTTCGCACCTGAGCATTTTGCTATGATTGAGCAGGTTGACAGTCTTAAGCGTAAGCAGTTTGTAAAGGGTGTTGAACAGATAGCTCAAGAAGGCGCCATACAAATTTTCCACGAGCCCAATTCAGGTATGGAAAGGGTTATCGTGGGTGTGGTAGGCGTCTTGCAATTTGAAGTGCTTGAGCATCGTCTTAAAAACGAATACAACGTTGACGTTATAAGAAACAATCTTTCATTCCAGCATATCCGCTGGATAAAAAATAAAGATTTAGATATTGCCTCTTTAAACCTTACCTCAGATACAAAGTGGGTACAGGACTTTAAGGGTAACAATCTTTTAATTTTCACAAGCGAATGGAATATCAACTGGGCGCTTGAAAAGAACAAGGATTTAATTCTTGAAGACTTCAGTAACGATTAAACGGAAGGTGTAAAATAATGGAAGATATTACTATTAAAAAAAGAGTATTAAGCTGTATACAGCCAAGCGGTCTTTTAACACTCGGCAACTATCTTGGTGCACTTAAAAACTGGGTTAAAATGCAGGATGAGTTTGACTGCAGCTTTGCCGTTGCTGACCTTCACTCTATAACCGTCCGTCAGGAACCCGCAAAGCTCAGAAGCCAGATTTATTCTACCTACGCGTTACTTTTAGCGCTCGGTATCGACCCTGAGAAAAACACCGTTTTTATTCAGTCGCACGTGCCTGAGCACTCTCAGCTTAACTGGTTGCTTTCTTGCTATACACAGTTCGGCGAGATGTCGAGAATGACACAGTTTAAGGATAAAAGCCAGAAGCACCCTGATAATATAAACGTAGGTCTTTTCTCCTACCCTGTGCTTATGGCGGCAGATATTTTGCTTTATAAGTCGGATTTAGTTCCCGTTGGCGACGACCAGAAGCAGCACCTTGAAATTGCAAGGGATATTGCTATACGCTTTAATAATATTTACGGAGACGTATTCACAGTGCCTGAAGCATATATTGCTAAGTCGGGTGCAAGAATTAAGTCGCTTCAGGACCCTAATAAAAAGATGTCAAAATCTGACGATAATATAAACTCCTGGGTTGCAATTCTTGATAATAAGGACGATATTATAAGAAAATTCAAACGTGCAGTTACCGACTCCGACTCGGTTGTACGTATGGCTGACGATAAGCCCGGTATTTCAAACCTTATCACCATTTACGGTGCGGTTACAAACAAAACCGTAGCCGAGGTAGAAAAGGAATTCGAGGGCAAGGGCTACGGCGACTTTAAGTTAGCTGTTGGCGAAGCTGTTGCCGATACCTTAGCCCCAATAAAGAAGCGCCACGATGAAATTATCTGCGATAAGGGTGAGCTTGAGCGTCTATACCGCGAAGGTGCCGACAAGGCAGAAAGGGTAGCGCGTAAAACCTATTTCAAGGCTATGAAAAAAGTAGGCTTCGTATTATGAGTTTGTTTGCTGACTCAAAGGCTTTGCTTACAATTGAAAAAATAGTAACTTCGGGTAAAATTCCTCACGCCTTTTTAATTGAAGGTAACGTGGATGACAAAGGTATGCCCCTTGCTACAACACTTGCAAAAGGGTGTATGTGCGAGGGTGAAGTAAAGCCTTGCAATAGATGTAAGCAATGCATAAGCATTACAAATGCCTCAAACCCCGACCTTACCGTCGTTACTGCCGAGGAAGGTAAAAAGCACATTTCTATCGACCAAATAAGAGCTATACGCCAAGAAGCCTTTATAAAACCGCACGCCTCTTTGCGTAGGGTGTTTATAATAAAAAATGCCGAGCTTATGAACGAGGCTGCACAAAACGCGCTTTTAAAAGTATTAGAGGAGCCACCGCAAAACGTTGTGTTTATACTTCTTGTTTCTTCAAGAACGCTCTTGCTTCAAACCGTGCTTTCAAGATGTACTCTGCTCTCGGCAGATAATACAGCAGACTCTGCTGACCAAACGGCTCAAAAGTTTCTGGAATTAGCTCTAAAAGGAAAAGAGTACGAAATGCTGTCTCTTCTGCAGCCACTCGAAAAGGACCGCAGAGCCTCGGAAAACTTCTTTTTAAATCTTAAAGTAGCAATAAAGAATGAACTTAGAGACTCATACAATTTAAAATCAAAGGCAAGGACCTTAACCTGTATTTACGACCGATGCGATTCTTACCTTGATTTGCTTAAAACAAACATTAATCTGACACTGCTTTTTTGCGCTGTTACAAGCGAAATAAAGCAGCTGACAGAAAATTAAATTTTATTCCTTAAGGTTGGAGGACTTCTTTATGACAGAGGTTATTTCCCTAAAATTCAAAGAAGGCGGAAGGGTATATTATTTTTCGCCTAACAGCTTAAAGCTGGAAGTGGGCGATATGGTGGTGGTTGAGACCGCTAACGGTTTATCTATAGGCACGGTTGCCAAGAGCAACCATATGGTAGAGGACGATAATATAATGTCTCCGCTTAAAAACTGTATCCGCAAGGCAAATGAGGGCGATATTGAAAAGCTAAAGGAAAACGAGAAAAAAGAGGCTGACGCTTTCGTAATCTGCGAAGAGAAAATTTTGGCGCATAAGCTTGAAATGAAGTTAGTTAGCGTTGAATACTCTTTTGACGGCTCTAAAATCACCTTTTTCTTTACTGCCGACGGTCGCGTTGATTTCAGAGAGCTTGTAAAGGATTTAGCAGCAAGATTTAGAACAAGAATTGAGCTTAGACAAATCGGTGTGCGCGACGAGGCAAGGATGCTCGGCGGTCTTGGTATTTGCGGTCAGCCATATTGCTGTAAGCGTTTTCTTGACGATTTTCAGCCCGTTTCAATTAAAATGGCAAAGGAACAAGGCTTATCCCTTAATCCCACAAAGATTTCGGGTAGTTGTGGCAGACTTATGTGCTGTCTTAAATACGAGCAAAATTCCTATGACCATTTAATATCCATTACTCCGTCGCTAGGCTCTACCGTTAGAACAAAAGAGGGTGTCGGCACAGTCATTGACGTAAACCTAATCACAGGAAATCTTATTGTTAAGCCTAAGGATGACGAGGGTATTCCATATAAGGTAAATCGCAGTGAGGTTAAGCTTTTATCGGCTAGACGCAAACCCGTAGAAGAAAAGGAAGAATATGACGAAAGTTTGGATAATTTGTAAATTATTCATATTATTAATATTTTCTCTTGCTTTTTTAGTTTTTTATGATACAATAAAGTTGTTATTTAAGGTTTTCCTTAAAAAATATGTATTTCACGTGACGGAGGTGTATATAAATGGCTTTCAAAATTACTGATGAATGCATTAGCTGCGGCGCTTGTGCTGCAAGCTGTCCTGTAGAGGCTATCGCTGAGGGTGATACCAAGTTCGAAATCGATGCTGATAAGTGCTGCTCTTGCGGTGCTTGTGCTTCAGGTTGCCCTGTAGATGCTATCGTTGAGGAATAATTAATACTTATTGCTTAAGATAAAAAGCGGTGTGCTAATTGCACACCGCTTTTTACTTTTCAGTTTAAGCCATCCCATTCTTCCATTAAATTCAAAAGTTCGTCTTCTTTTTGGGCTAATTGTTCGGTAAGAGAGGATAGTAAAACATAATCCGATAAGTTTTCGGGGTTTTCTATTTCAGCCTTTAGTTGCTCTATTTCTGCCTCACATTCTGAAATTTTAGTTTCTATTTTTAAAATCGCTCTTTCCCGCTTGGCTTTTTCTTTACCTGGGGTCGTATAGTTCTTTTTAGACGTACCCTCGCTTTTTTGAGCTTTTTTCTCGGCTTCTACCGTAGCAACGGCTTGGCTTTCAAGATACTGGCTGTAGCCGTATTCATAAAATTCAGTTTTTCCGTTTTGAAAGTTTAAAAGCTTGTTTGCCAGTTTTCTTATAAAGTATCTATCGTGCGATACAAAAAGAAGCGTTCCGTCAAACGACTCCAGAATATCCTCTAATACCTCTTTAGATAGGATATCCATATGGTTTGTAGGCTCGTCAAGTATTAAGAAATTGGGATTTTTCTTGAAAATTTTGCAAAGTGCCAAGCGCACTCTTTCGCCGCCCGATAGCATATCAAGGGTTTTAAAAACGTCCTCGCCTGAAAACAGGAAGGCGCCGAGCGCACTTCTTGTTTCAAAATCGTTGAGCGACGGGAAAGCAGACTGAAAATCATCAAAGACCGTAATATTTCCTTTATACTGTGCCATCTGCTGATCAAAATAGCCTATTCGAACGTTAGCACCAATACTTATACTGCCGCCAAGGCTTTTCATTTTGCCGACTATGGTTTTAAGCAGGGTTGATTTTCCAAGACCGTTACCGCCTATTATACCGACGCGCTCTCCCCTTAAAACAGAAAATGATGTTTCGGTTAGCACTTTGTCGAACCCTATTTTTAAGTCTTTTACCGTCAGCACGTCTTTAGCACTTACAATTTCAGACTCTAAAACCGCCCTGAAGGTTTTATTATCATAAGAATCAGGCGCATCTATTTTTTCCATTCGCTCGATTTGTTTTAACTTTGACTGCGCCATTTTAGCCTTTGTGGCTTTATATCTGAAGCGCTCTGCTACGGCTGAAATGCGCTCAATTTCCTTTTGCTGAGCTTCATATTCTTTTGCCTGTTGTTCACGCCTTAACCTTTTAAGACGTGTAAACTCACTATAATTTCCAACGTATCGCTCGGTCTTGCCGTGCTCGATTTCATAGACCTCGTTTACAGTTTTATCTAAAAACTCACGGTCGTGCGATACGATAAGAAGTGCTTTTTTATAGGAAGATAAATATTCTTCAAGCCACCCTACTGCCTCGATATCGAGATGGTTTGTAGGCTCGTCAAGAAGTAATAAATCAGGCTTTGAAAGAAGTAATTTTAAAAATGCCAGTTTTGTCCTCTGACCGCCCGAAAAACAGCTGACCGGTTTTGCCTTATCCTCGTCGGTAAAGCCGAATTTTTTTATAGCCGCCTCGTATTCCTTTTCGAAATAGAAGCCGCCCTCGTTTGTGAAGATTTCAAGCAGGGTTGTGTACTCTTTAATCAGCTCGTCCGACTGGTCTGATTCCATTTGTTTAAGTAAGCTGTCCAGCTTTTGCTTCATATCAAGGATACGTTTGTATGCCGAGCGAATTTCTTCCAGCATTGAAACGCTTTCATCTTCAAAGGTCATTTGGTCAAGCATACCTATATAAACCTTGCCTGAAAGCGCAAAAAAACTATCCTTGTTATCATTTTTAACAAGGGGTATTTTACCTGCAATAGCTTTAAGCAGTGTGGTTTTTCCGCATCCGTTGCGACCTACGACCGCTATTTTGCTATTAGTATTAATTTCAACGTTTATATTAGTTAGTATCGGCATACCCGATAAGTCTACGGCGCCGTTATGAATTTTAAGTTGCACAAAATCCTACTCTCGTTTTTAAATCTGCCAATTTATAGTATCTAAACCGTTTTGTTTTAATATCTCGTTTGCCTTCGAAAAATGCTTACATCCAAAAAATCCACCGTAAGCAGAAAGTGGACTCGGATGCACGGTAATTAATTTTTTATGTATCGGATTATTAATAATTTCTGCCTTTTTTCTGGCGTTTGCGCCCCAAAGCAAGAATACTACAGGGGTGCTTTTTTTATTTAGTTCCTCTATTACTCTATCGGTAAAGTTTTCCCATCCCATACCCTTATGGCTGTTAGCCTGACCGCGCCTTACAGTCAGCACCGTGTTAAGCAGTAAAACACCCTGTTTTGCCCAATCGGTAAGCTCACCGTGGTCTGGAATACAAAAACCTATATCGTTGTTTAATTCCTTGTATATGTTTTTAAGTGAGGGTGGTGGCTCTACACCTTTTTTTACAGAAAAGCAAAGTCCGTGAGCCTGATTCGGCTCGTGATAGGGGTCTTGTCCTATTATTACAACCTTGGTATCGTGAAAAGAGGTGTATCTAAGTGCGTTGAATAAATCATACATATCGGGATAGACAGTAAATTTCGAATATTCCTCTTTTAAAAAGGCACGAAGCTTTTTATAATAAGGCTTCTCCCATTCATCCTTTAAAATTTCATCCCAATCGTTACCTATAGATACCATTTTTCCACCCCTTTAAACACGAAATATTTAAACTATATCGTAAACCTCAACTATTCCGCTACTATGATACAGTGACGGAGTTACAAGCAAAGAATAGCCTCTGCCGTTATCACTTGTCCATTCTACTGAGCGACGCCTTGGCACAGCACAGGCTGAAAGCAGCATCATTATAGCGCCGCCGTGCATAATAACAGCCGATTCCCTTATTCCCTTTTGCATCATATCGCGCACAACCATATTAAGACCGAGTGCTAAACGTTTTACAAAGTCCTCGGTAGCCTCGCCGTTTGGCGGAGCGCTTATTTTACCCGAGGTCCACTCAAGATACTCAGGGCAAATTTCAAGCTCTGCGGCAGTTTTACCCTCAAAATCACCGAAATCGTATTCGGTAAATTCATCAAGCGTGATAGCATCGAAGCCCTCAAAAAGCATAGCGGCGGTTTGACGGCAACGAAGCATAGGAGACGTATAAACCGCTTCAACAGCAGGATATTCAAGATTTTGTTTCAAATTTTTAAGCTCTCTTACACCCTCCGGGGACAGCGGCATATCGGTTCTGTTACCGATATAGGTGCCTAGAATATTTGCATCGGTGCTTCCGTGACGGATAAGATGTATTTTATAGGTTTTCATAAGTTGCTCCTTTAGATTAACTCTGAGATTATACTGTTTGATACAAGCATTCCTGTATCGGTAAGCGTTAAATTATCGCCCTTTAAATTTACATATCCCGCTTTTTCTAAAAGGCGGATTTTATTTAGTATGGCAGTATCGGTTGTATCGATATTCACACCGTAGCAGGTTCTAAGACCCAGCATCAGCCTTTCACAGTCTTCTACCTTTCCGTCCTCTATAAATTGCGGGTTGTTTATAAAGCCTTTTAAATCGCTTGGATAATAAAATCTTTTATTATCTATCATCGAATGAGCAGAGGGACCTACACCTAAATATTCGCACATCTGCCAATATTTAAGGTTGTGACGGCTTTCATATCCTTGCTTTGCAAAGTTCGAAATCTCATAATGCTTATAGCCTTTATTTTTAAGGTAATCGCACATAAAAAGATACTGCTCTGCCGACAAATCGTCAGACGGAATATTTAGGCTTCTTTTTGCGAGGGCTGTTTTTTCTTCAATTTTAAGAATATATGCCGATATATGCTGTGGGTCTAAGTCGGTTATAAAATCAAGGCTTTGCTCTAGTGTTTCTGTGGTGCTATCGGGAAGCCCTAGCATAATATCAAGCGAAATATTATTAAAACCTAAATCCTTTAAGACGAAATATTTCTCTTTAGCCTCGTTTACGGTATGGCTTCTGCCGAGTGTTTCAAGTTCCTTGTCTATACCGCTTTGAACTCCCATCGATATGCGGTTAACACCCACGTTTTTAGCAGTTTGTAAAAATTCTAAAGTTGCCTCAGGGTTTATCTCAGCCGTAATTTCGACATTTTCTAAAATGCAAAAATTCTCATTTATTGCGTCCATTACAGGCTTTATTTTATCACCCAAAACAGACGGGGTTCCTCCGCCAAAGTATATAGAATCAATGGGGCGGTCAAATCGGCCGCCCCATTTCTTGAGTTCTTTAATTAGCGCCGAAACGTAGTTTTCAAGCACGTCTTCATTTACAAAACCTGAATAAAAACTACAATAGGCACACTTTTTTGAGCAGAAGGGTATATGGATATACAGACCTTTTCCCTTATGCAAGGATTTCACCTGTGCAGCTACCTGGAACTGCGGCAGCGTTAGCCTCGTCGGTATCAATGTGCATAGCAAGTGCATAGCTATCGCTTATTCTTACTACAACGTCATCAAATACTAATGCTCTGCCTTCGGTTGGAATCTTAACGCTTACAACCTGCTTATCGGTAAGGCCGAATCTCTCGCCGTCAGCCACGGTCATATGTATATGACGCTTTGCAGCGATAACGCCCTGTGCGATTTCAACCTCGCCGCAAGGACCTACTAACTTACAAGCACCGCTACCTGCAACGTCACCTGACTCTCTGATAGGAGCTACAACGCCTAAAGATCTAGCATCGGTGAGTGACACCTCAACCTGATCTTCCTTACGGCATGGACCTAAGATAGAAGCCTTGATAGAGCCCTTAGGACCTACCACTGTGATTTTCTCCTCACAAGCAAACTGGCCTGGCTGAGAAAGATCCTTCTTAGGAGTTAATTTGTGACCCTCGCCGAAAAGAATTTCAAGAGTTTTCTCGGTGATGTGAGCGTGTCTTGCAGAAATTTCAACTAATACTTCTTTTGCCATTTTAAAATACATCCTTTGCAAAATATTTTACATTACTTATTGTACCATAATTTCAAAATTTTTCAAGTGCTTTTTAGCTAATCGGCTCGAAATCTGCGGCGCCGTGCTTGCAGAGAGGACAAATATAGTCATCAGGCAGAGTTTCACCCTCGTAAACGTATCCGCAAATCTTACATACAAAGCCTTTTTTACCCTCGGTTTCCGGCTTTGGTTTAACGTTATTTTGATAGTAGGTATAGGTCATAGTTTCGTTATTGTTTATAACTCTAGCCTCAGTGATTTCACAGATAAACATTCCGTGGGTATCAAAATCAACATATTTTTCAACCTTTAGTGACATAAATGAATTTATATACTGAGGTAAAAACGCAAGGCCGTTATCCGAACGAAGCGGTGCAATACCCTCAAACTTATCGGTATTTCTGCCGCTTTTAAAACCGAAACGCTCAAAAATACTAAAGGGTGCATCCTGAGATAGACAGTTTATATTCATAATACCTGTCTGTTTAATTACGTGGTGAGAATAATTTTCCTTGTTTATTGTAACAGCTATTCTGTTAGGTGTGTTTGTAATCTGTGTTACGGTGTTAACTATCAGACCGTTATCACGCTTGCCGTCGTTAGATGTTACAACGTATAAACCGTAGCCTATATTAAAGAGCGCCGAAAGGTCGTTTTTATTTGCGGTATCGTCGCTCTGGGCTAAATAGTCCTTACAAAGCTCGTCCGCTAACGCTTCAAGCTGAGCTGAGGACTCGTCGTTTAGCGCTGACTTAATACTTACTGTATTTTCAGCAAAGGTTATATTTTTTGAGTTTTCAAAGCTCTTTTTCATAATCTTTGCCGCCATAGGTGCCCAGGAGCCGTTTTCAATAAGACCTATAGTTCTGTTTTGAAAATTACGCTCGGTTAAATGGCTTATAAACTCACGCATAAACGGGAATATTTCAGCATTATAGGTTGTGGTGGCTAAAACTATCTTGCCGTAACGGAAAGCGTCTTCAACAGCCTCTGCCATATCGCAACGCGCAAGGTCGTTAACAACAACCTTGGGGCAATGCTTAGCCTTAAGCTTCTCTGCAAGAAGTTCTACTGCTTTTTTAGTATTACCGTAAACTGAAGTATAGGCAATCATTATGCCCTCGCTTTCAACACCATAGGTAGCCCAGGTATTATAGAGATTTAAATAATATCCTAGGTTGTCTTCCAGCACAGGTCCGTGAAGCGGACAAATAGTCTGGATTTCTAAGCTTGATGCCTTTTTAAGCACGTTTACAACCTGTGCGCCGTATTTACCGACAATACCTATATAATATCTTCTTGCTTCACATGCCCAATCCTCTTCTACGTCTAAAGCGCCGAATTTGCCAAAGCCATCAGCAGAGAAAAGCACCTTTTCGGTTGATTCATAGGTCATAATAACCTCAGGCCAATGCACCATAGGTGCTGTAACGAAGGTTAGCTTATGCTCGCCAAGCTCTAGGGTATCGCCCTCGCCGACTACCAATCTCTTATCCGAAAAATCGGTGCCGAAAAACTGCTTCATCATAACAAAAGCTTTAGCAGACGAAACTATGGTTGTATCAGGATATGCCTTTACAAAGTTTGCAATATTTGCAGAATGGTCAGGCTCCATATGCTGAATAATAAGATAGTCAGGCTTTTTGCCGTTTAACACGTTTGCAACGTTATCAAGCCATTCGTGTGTGAATGCGATATCAACCGTATCAAAAATCGCAATTTTTTCATCCATAATAACGTAGGAATTATAGGACATTCCGTTAGGTACGACGTACTGTCCTTCAAAAAGGTCTATTCTATGGTCGTTCACGCCAACGTAATGAATATTTTTATGCTTATTCATATAAATTTTCCTTTCCCAATTAATCTTTAGATATTATATAATAAAGCTATTTGTTTTTCAAGTCATATTGTTTTAATTATAGGCATTATTCCACTATTTTCTATATCGATTACGGCGTAACTGCAAGGTCCTGAGCGTGACTGAGCGCAGGAGCCGGGATTAACAATATATACTCCGTTTTCATATTGTATAAGGGCGACGTGTGTGTGACCGAAAAGCGCTATATCACAGCCTAGATTTTTCGCTTTTTGAAGCAATACACCGGTAGAGCTTTTAACCGAAAACTCGTGACCGTGCGTATAAAAGATATTATGTCCGCCAATGGAAACAATATCATATAATGGAAAATCTTTTATATAATCGCAGTTACCCGAACAGATATGAAATTCTCTATCCCTGTAAAGATATTTAAAATCCTCTATATCTGAGGTATTATCACCTAAAAAGAAGATATGTCGGGCACTAGGCTCTCTTAATATAATGTTTTCTACTACGTTCCCTTTTCTGTGGGAATCTGAAATCACAACTAAACGCAAGTTTTACACCTCATAACTTTGCTTTTTTTAACATAAAATTTATTGGAGGAGATATTTATGAGCAACAAGGATAAAATTATCCAAAAAATAGTAAATTCAAACAACGTAAATTTCACAGCCGACGACCTTAAAAAAGCCGCAGACGGTGATATAAGCAACGTAATGTCAAAAATGAAAAAGGAGGACTCCGAAAAGCTGAGGGCATTGCTTAACGACCCGCAAAAGACAAAAGAATTGCTTTCCAGCGATGCCGCAACTAAACTTATGAACGCACTTTTCGGAAAGGACATAAATGGATGATTTAAACGAAAAACTCGCCCAAATTTTAAACGACCCGCAAAGCATGGACAGAATAAAGAAAATGACCGAAAGTCTTTTAGGCAACGACCAAAAGCCGAGTGTTAGCGCATTATCTAATATAAACGATATGCCCGATGCAAATGAAATGCAAAAAATTATCGGTATTATGACAAGACTGAAGGCTGAAAGTAACGATAGCAGAGCGTTACTTTTAAAGGCGCTTAAACCTAACCTTAGCCCAAAAAGGCAGGAAAAGGTTGATACCGCCATTAAGCTACTTAAAATAATTGAACTGCTACCGCTTTTAAAGGATAGCGGTATATTAAATCTTTAGGAGGGGATACTCATGCAGCAAGGCGATAGCTTTTCAAAAAGGCAAGAACAAGCTGTAGAGCAAATGCGTGAGATGAGTCGCCGTGCTTCAGGGGGATATCCAAATATGCCTCCCGCCCCTCCGTTTGTAAAGCTTCCCGATAGGGCGCAAAACAGTGCGGAGTTTAAAACTGCGCCTAAGAAGCCTGAAGCCGCACCGCCAATGCAAGCTCATAACGACGGCATAACTAACTTTTTAAGCGGAATGAATTTGCCATTCTTAAACAACCTTAAAGGCGACGGTGATATGGGGCTTATTTTAGGTCTTTTGCTAATACTTATAAGCGAAAAATCCGACCGTCTTTTAATGCTAGCCCTTCTCTATATCTTGATGTGAAGCCTTTTTCAAAAATCAAGTTACATTTTGGTTACAATTTTTGGAAAATTTATTGATTTTTACACATTATGTTAACTTGGACAACCTATAAAGTTATCCCACTTATCCACCACGTATTCAACAATCTAAAGAGCTGAATGCCGATTTCTTCGGTTTTTCGACATCGAAACGGTGGAAAACTCGGTGGATAAGTTGAAAAATTTAATATGCAAAAATAATATGAATACAAAATTATGTTAATTAAATTGCAAAATTTTTCGATATTTTCACGCCTGAAAATCCATAAATTTTTATATAAAATATAGAATTTTTCTATGTTTTTTTACAACAATATATAGAATATTTTTGTAGTTTAAATTTTTTGTATAATTAATAATGATAATATGCAAGGCGCACTTAAAAAGTGCGCCTTTTTTATTGCTCAAGAAGATAATTTTTTATAGCCTCTGCCGCCTGTTTTCCTGCACCCATAGCAAGTATTACAGTAGCCGCACCGGTCACAGCGTCGCCGCCTGCAAAGATGCCCTCTGCGGAGGTTTGCATATTCTCGTCTACTATAAAGCAACCCTTTTTATTGGTCTCTAAATAGTCTGCAGTTTTTCTGATAAGGGGATTTGGTGAAGTGCCGAGTGCCATAATAACGGTGTCAACGTCGATTATAAACTCGGTGCCCTCGATAGTCTTCGGACTGCGGCGACCCGAAGCATCAGGCTCACCCAGTTCCATTTTTACACATTCAATGCCCGTAACCGCACTGTTTTCATCGGCAATTATGCGGGTAGGGTTGCAAAGAAGCTTAAACTCTATTTCTTCTTCCTTTGCGTGCTCTATTTCTTCCTTACGCGCAGGCATCTCTTTTTCGGTTCTGCGGTAGATAATATAGACGTTTTGGGCACCTAATCGCTTAGCACTTCTTGCGGCATCCATAGCAACGTTGCCGCCGCCTACTACTGCTACCGATTTTGAGTTTTTGATAGGTGTATCGTAATTTTCGAGATATGCCTTCATCAAATTTATACGGGTTAAAAATTCGTTAGCCGAGTAAACACCCACAGCCGACTCACCCTCTATGCCCATAAAGGAAGGCAGACCCGCACCTGTACCTATAAAGATAGCCTCGTAGCCCATTTCTTTTATTTCCTCTAGTGTTAAAACCTTGCCTATTACCATATCGGTCAAAATTTCTACACCGAGATTTTTTAAGCCCTCTATCTCTTTTTCCACAATAGCCTTTGGAAGTCTGAATTCGGGAATACCGTAAACCAAAACTCCGCCCGCCTTATGAAAGGCTTCAAATACAGTAACACTAAAGCCTGCCTTTGCAAGCTCACCCGCACAGGTAAGTCCCGAAGGACCGGAACCTATAACCGCTACCTTTTTACCGTTTTTGGAGATATTTTGTTGTATAGGCTCGCTGTTTTTTAAATAATGGTCGGCAACAAAGCGCTCCAGTCGGCCAATAGCCACACTTTCGCCCTTTACACCTCTTACACATCTGCCCTCACACTGTCTTTCCTGAGGACATACTCTGCCGCAAACTGCAGGAAGTGAGCTATCCTTTGCTATCACTTTATATGCCGCCTCAAAGTTACCCTTTGCTACCTCGGCTATAAAATCGGGAATAGCAATACCTACGGGGCAACCCGAAACACAGGGTTTGTTTTTACAGTTTAGACACCTTTTTGCCTCGTTTATAGCCATTTCGGGTGTATATCCTAAAGCTACCTCGCTGAAATTTTTATTTCTAACGGTAGGAGACTGGTGTGGCATAGGTGTTTTAAACAATGGATTATTTGCCACTTTTTTCGCCCCCAAACATTTTGCAAGAGTGTGCTTCTTCCGATTTATAAAGCGTGTTGCGACGGGCAAGTTCATCAAAATCTACCAAATGACCGTCAAAATCAGGACCGTCTACACAGGCAAAGCAAGTTTTACCGCCCACAGTTACTCTGCAACCGCCGCACATACCGGTACCGTCAATCATAATGGGATTGAGGCTGACAATGGTTTTAACACCGTACTGCTTTGTTGTAAGCGATACAAACTTCATCATAGGAATTGGTCCTATTGCTACTACAAGGTCGTAATCGCCGCTATCTAATAATTCTTTTAGCACGTCGGTTACAAAGCCCTTGCGGCCGTAGGTGCCGTCGTCGGTGGTTATATAAAGATTTTGGCAGACCTTTGACATTTCGTCCTCTAGAATTACGATATCCTTACTTCTGAAGCCCGCTATTATATCGACGCTAACGCCCATATTATAAAGTGCCTTTGCCTGTGGATATGCTATAGCACAACCAACACCGCCGCCCACAATAATAGCCTTTTTAACGTCGCCAAATTCAGTAGGCATACCGAGAGGCCCTACTAAATCCGAAATACCGTCACCCTCGTTTAACGCGCATAGCTTTTTAGTTGTATAGCCTACTGCCTGAACGGTGACTGAAACGGTGCCTTTTTGGGCATCGAAATCGGCAACGGTAAGGGGTATTCTCTCGCCGTTTTCATCTATACGAACGATAACAAACTGACCCGGTTTTACCTTTTTAGCAATAAAGGGCGCTAAAAAGGTAAGGGTTGTTACCATTTCGTTCCTTTTTATTTTTTCTACTATTTGAAACACTTTTTAGCCTCTATCCAAATTAAATTGCATTTTTAAGTTCCTCTACCTTATCGGTCTTCTCCCAGGTGAAGTCAGCATCCTCTCTACCGAAATGACCGTAGTTGGAGGTTTTTTTGTAAATTGGTCTTTGAAGCTGCAGCTTATCAATAATAGCAGCAGGACGAAGGTCAAATACCTTCTCAATCGCATTTACTATTTTATCGTCTGCAACCTTGCCTGTGCCGAAGGTATCAACCGAGATAGAAACAGGCTTTGCAACGCCTATAGCATAGGCTAGTTGTATTTCACACTTATCTGCAAGACCTGCCGCTACTACGTTTTTAGCAACGTATCTTGCAGCATACGCTGCACTTCTGTCAACCTTTGTAGGATCCTTACCCGAGAATGCGCCGCCGCCGTGACGAGCCGCGCCGCCATATGTATCAACGATAATCTTTCTTCCTGTAAGGCCTGTATCACCCTGCGGACCGCCTATAACGAAACGTCCTGTCGGGTTGATATAAATCTTGGTGTTTTCATCGAACAGCTCTTTAGGGATTATAGGCTTAATAACCTTTTCTAGTATATCACTGCGTAAGGTTTCAAGGTCTACACTCGCCTTATGCTGACTTGACACTACAACTGCATCTACCCTTGTAGGCACTCCGTCGTTATATTCAACCGTAACCTGAGTTTTACCGTCAGGACAAAGGTAATCTAATTCTCCTGATTTTCTAACGCTTGTGAGTCTGTATGACATTTTATGTGCAAGTGATACGGGAAGTGGCATAAGCTCAGCCGTTTCGTTACAAGCATAACCAAACATCATACCCTGGTCACCTGCGCCGTTAAGGTTATACTTATCCTCAACACCGCCTTTGAATTCTAACGAATTGTCAACACCCAGTGCTATATCGGCAGACTGCTTGTCAATCGCGGTAAGCACTGCACAGGTATTACCGTCGAACCCTGCTTCAGCACAGTTGTAGCCTATACCGCAAAGTGCCTCGCGGACAATCTTTGCAAAATCAACCGTCGCTTTGGTTGTGATTTCACCCATAACAGTTACAACACCCGTTGTGCAGAAGGTTTCACAGGCAACACGGGATTTTGGGTCCTGCTCTATTAAAGCATCGAGTATGGAATCAGATATAAGGTCGCTTACCTTATCGGGATGACCTTCGGTTACTGATTCTGATGTAAATAATCTTTTAGACATTGTTTTTTCTCCTTTTTTTAACTTCAAAAATAAAACCGCCTGAAAAGACGGGCGGTATAAAAGGCCTCATCTTTCGGATAATCCGCAGGATTTAGCACCTTGACAAAATCAGGTTGCCGGGCTTCGCAGGGCCTGTACCCTCCACCACTCTTGATAAGGATTATATTAAATTTAACATTTATATTTTATCACAAAATGCGCTTTTGTCAACTGTTTTTTATTTCCGATACACCGACACCGCTTCCGTTTTCGGCGCCTGTTACGGGGATTAGTTTTGAAAAAACGCAGGTGTGATGCTCGGTTATGGCTCTATCCTCGTGCAACGAGCCGAAATACCACTTCTTAAAGGTGCAGAATTTACCTATTTCTTCAAAAAATCCGTTTAGTTTGCTTACTCTGTCAGCCGAGCCTCGTCTTAAGAGCATTGCGCTTTTAACAAGCGACGGAGGCTCATGCGTGATAATATAATCTACAAGCCCCTTTACCTCCTCGAGCGCGGTTACAGCCTCCGCCATCTCTAATGGGGTTGCCTCTTCCTCGCGCCACCAGTTGCCCGATTCAATTCGCATATCCTTATCTATACTTTCTCCTCCGCCAAAGGTGAAAAAGCGGAAGCCCTCGATATCAAAAATCTGTCCCCTCATAAGATGAAGTACGTTGCCCATTATTCTGTGTACCTTTCCGCCCTTCCACACCGTTACTCTAGAGCGGTTTATAACCTCCATATTATCGTGGGTGCCCTCTACAAAGGCGGTAACAAACTTTCTTTTGGACAGATATTTTATAACCTGTTTTTCTTCGGGAGAGCCGTTAAATATATAGCCAAAGTCACCGCACACTATTAACGTATCGCCCTTTTTAAGCTTTCTGAACTCCCTGTCATAAAGTCTTTCAAGTTGGCCGTGCATATCGCCAGTAACATATACCATATTTCTCCCTCACTTCTTTGATTAATATTTTATTAAAATTATATTTTTTCTCTTTTCTTTTGTCAATACTTGTTGTATAATGATTATAACATATTTTTAAGGAGATTTCTATGGGTAAACGAATTTTTTCCATAATTTTAATACTCATTTTATGCGTTAGCTGCTTTAGTGTGTCGGCATACGAGCCTACCGGCTTTGATATCAACGCTAAAACGGTTTTGCTTGTATCCCTTGATACAGATGAGGTTATATATTCAAAAAATGCTGATGCTAAGATTTACCCTGCCTCCATAACAAAAATTATGACCACGCTTTTGATTTTAGAGCACGAGAATTTTAATCCCGAAGCAAAGGTTACCATGACCAAAGAGGTGCTCAGAATGATTTCGGGCACGGGAAGTGTTGTTTCCAATCTCAAAGAAGGCGAAGAGATAACACAGCTTGATTTGGTATATTTTGTTTTAATGAGCTCTGCGGGTGACTGTGCATATCTTGCCGCAATACATTACTACGGCAGTGTAGAAGCTTTTGTTGACAGAATGAACGAAAGGGCTTTAGAACTTGGTCTTAAAAACACCCATTATACTAACCCCATTGGTCTTCACGATGACAATCACTACACAACAGCCAATGACACCTATATTTTAACCAAGTTCGCGCTGACCTACAAGCTTTTCAAACAGGTTTGCGAGTCTGACCGTTATAATCTTCCTGCTACCAATATGCAGGGTGCACGTCGGCTTTCGACAACCAATTTCCTTCAGGATAAAAACACAAATTACTATTACACCTATGCTAAGGGTGTTAAAACAGGTTTTACCGACGAGGCTGGCAGGTGCCTCGTTAGTACCGCCAGCTACAACGGCTATAACTATATGTGTCTGCTTTTCGGTTGCACACCAAATAATTCTAAGCGCCACGAATTTGTAAACAGTAAAGATTTATACCGTTGGGCTTTTAATAACTTTGAGTTTAAAAATATTGCCGACACCGAAAATCCTATATGCGAGGTTTCAGTAAAGCTATCGCTTGATGCTGATTTTGTACCGCTTTACGTTGAAAAAAGCTTTGTTTCGGTGCTACCTAAGGATGCCGACGAGTCAACTATTACCATAGTGCCAAAGCTAAATTCCGAATCTGTGAACGCACCTGTTAAAAAGGGTGATATACTTGGTACTGCCGACGTTATCTATGCAGAAAACGTTATAGGCACGGTTAATTTGGTAGCAGGACAGGACGTTGACAAGAGCACCATTCTCGTCATTCTTGATTCGCTTAAAAACTTCTTTACTTCGTCTTATATGATACTGCTTTACGTTATAATTGCTATTGCAATTTTAATATTTATAATAGCGGTAATTAAAATGAATTCAAAAAGGTCAAAAAACCGTAAGGTTAAATATATACCATACGATAAAAGAAAGGAAAATAAAAATGACAGGTAAATTCAAAAAACTGCTGTGCATAATTTGTGCACTAGCCCTCGTTTTCGCCTTTGCAGGCTGCGGCGAAGAGAAGACAAATAAGGATGACGTTAGTGTTCCTGATATTAACGAGACCCAGCTTCTTTCAGGTCTGCACCATGCAGAAATCAAGGTTAAGGATATGGGTGTTATAAAGCTGGAGCTTGACGCTGATACAGCGCCTATCACCGTTACAAACTTTGTAAATCTTGCAAATGCAGGATTTTATGACGGTCTTACCTTCCACCGAGTAATTGAGGGCTTTATGATTCAGGGCGGTGACCCTAAGGGTAACGGCACAGGCGGTTCAAAGCAGACCATTACAGGAGAGTTTTCAAACAACGGTATTGCAAACGATATCGCCCACACAAGAGGCGTTATCTCAATGGCAAGAAGTCCTTACGACCCTGACAGCGCTTCTTCACAGTTCTTTATTATGCACGCTGATTATCCATCTCTCGATGGTGATTATGCCACTTTCGGTTGGGTAACAGAAGGATTGTCGATAGTTGATAAAATTGCTACCGAAACCCCTGTTATCGATAACAACGGCACCGTTAAAGACGGCTGTAAACCGGTTATTGAGTATATTAAAATATTAGACTAATTAAATAACGCAAAATAAAAAGCACCTAAAGGCTGGTTCTCATAAGGATGTTTGATTTTTCCTTGTAGGGACCGGCGTCCCCGACGGTCCAAAAAGACATAATTGCTCCGCAGAAAACAAATAGTTAACCCCGACAGATTTTGAAGTCTGTCGGGGTTATTGTCATTTTTCTGCTATAAATGTCCAACGTTCAGAAATGTTTTTAGGCATCATTCGTGCGAAGGCATCCGCATCTTTAATAAGATTTTTGTTTCCAAAGTGGAAGAAAAAGAATTCTCCTTTTCCTTCATTATATCCCAATTGGAATTCAAGTTCCTTCTTGAAATAGGGAAACACTGGCTTTAATCGTTCGTCAATAGCCCAAACAAAAGCTGAATCGTGATTAGAAAGACAATTGATTATCCATAATTCTTGTTCTTCAAACCAAGCCCAAAAAGTTTTTGCTGCTGCCTCATTCATGAACTTTTTTGAAAATAATGAAAACATACTTTTCTCCTTTTAAGTAAATTATTTTTCGTTTTATCGCCAGTTTCGCCTTTGTATTACAAAGGCTTCGGGCAAAGCCCATACCCCTTTGTAGGGCGGGGGTTTACTCCCGCCGCATTTTAGATTCAAGGCGTTCATCACGGCGGGAGCAAGCCCCCGCCCTACGATGTACCACCATTATAACACAAATCGGCAGAGAAAACAATGTCTCTGCCGAAATCTGTTTGTAGGGGCGACCATTGGTCGCCCGTTTTGGTTTTGCGGTTGTTTGCGGGCGATCGCCGAGCTTGCTCGGATATGATCGCCCCTACGGTAAACATCCTTATGAGAACCAGCCTAAACCGTTGTGCGTTTTTTGATTCGGTGGTGCTTTTACACCTTTCTCTTCTCCAAGCAGAATGCCAGAGCGGCGTCAGCGGCGGATGCGGCGTCGTCGGTGTAGCAGTCAGCGCCGATGCTGTCGCAGAATGCCTTGGAGACAGGTGCACCGCCGACCATGACCTTGACGTCCAGGCCGCGAGATTTGACCTCGTCCACGACGTTCTTCATCTCGCCCA
>JAZLAD010000151.1:0-7729 GCA_045613005.1 Acutalibacteraceae bacterium
CACGGTATTGAGGAGCGCGGCATTTATAGAATACACCAATTCGAAAAGCAGGAAATGATAGTAATTTGTCGCCCTGAGGAGAGTATGGATTGGTTTAACAAGATGTGGAGCTACTCGGTTGAGCTGTTCAGAAGTCTTGACATTCCCGTAAGAACTCTCGAATGCTGCACGGGTGACTTAGCCGATTTAAAGGTTAAGTCCTATGACATTGAGGCTTGGAGCCCTAAGCAACAAAAATACTTTGAGGTTTGCTCTTGCTCAAACCTCGGCGATGCACAGGCTCGTAGACTTGGAATTCGCATTAAGGGTGCAGACGGTAAAAAGTACCTTGCGCACACCCTTAACAACACCGTTGTAGCACCTCCGAGAATGTTAATTGCACTTCTTGAAAACAATCTTTGCTTTGACGGTGAGCGTTACAGCATTAAAATTCCTGCTGCGCTGCAGCCTTATATGGGTGGCACAAAGGAGATTATCCAGAAATAACAGCGGCAACTATCTTTTAAAAGGTGATTTGATTGAATTTCAAAAAAATAATTGATTTTTGCAAAAAAAACATAGTGTGGACTATTGCTCTCTTTTTAGCAATAGCGCTGTTTGTAACCTCTGCTACAATGCTTTTTATACACGTTGTTCCCAGAAAAAACCAGTACGAGCAGTTTATAAATATGGAGCAGATACAGCAGCCCGACCAAAATAACAGCTCTTCTGATACGCAGTCAGGACAGCCAAGCAATCAGCCTGTTGTAAATCCTGTTGATTTTAAGGCGCTTTTTTCGCAAAATCCCGACGTTTGCGCTTGGATTTCGGTTGAGGGCACTCCCGTTAACTATCCGATACTCAGAAGCGGTGCTGATAAGGCGGAGGATTTTTATCTTGACCACGATTTAAATGGCAACGAGAAAAAACAGGGCAGTATTTATATTCAGCGAATGAATTCGGCCGACTTTTCCGACCCTAACACCATAATTTACGGTCATAATATGTTAAACGGCAGTATGTTCGGCACTATGAAGAGATTCAGAGATGCAAACTTCTTTAAAGAGAACGACGATATAATAATATATCTGCCCGACCGTGTTTTAAAATATAAAATCTGCTCGGCAGTTTTGTTTGACGACCGTCATATATTAAACTCCTTCAACACCCACACAGCGCGCGGTATGGAGGCGTATATCGAGGCTATCACAAAGCCGCAAACAACGGTTAAGAATATAAGAGAAGGTATAGAATTAGAGCTTGACAGCAGACTCATTACTCTTAGCACCTGTACCTCAAAAAGTACGGAGAGATATTTAGTTATAGGCGTTTTAACAGAGGAAATACCAACCAAGTAGGCAAGAATTAAGGGGTAAAAAATGAACAGGATAGGTTTTGATAACGATAAATATTTAAAGCTTCAATCCCAGAACATAAGGGATAGGATTGCTATGTTCGGCGGCAAGCTTTATATGGAGTTTGGCGGCAAATTGTTTGACGATTTTCACGCTTCGCGTGTGCTTCCGGGATTTCAGCCCGACTCTAAGGTTAAGATGCTTTTAAATCTTAAGGACGATGCCGAGATAGTAATAGTTATCAATGCCGATGCAATAGAAAAGAACAAGCGCAGAGGAGACCTTGGCATCACCTACGACCTTGACACGCTTCGCCTTATAGACGCCTTTAGAGGAATAGGTCTGTTTGTGGGCAGTGTTGTTATAACCTGCTTTACAGGTCAGCCCTTAGCCATAGCCTTTGAAAACCGACTCAAAGCCTTAAATATTAAGGTTTACCGTCACTATCCTATAGCCGATTATCCCTCTAACATACCCCTGATTGTCAGTGACGAGGGTTTTGGCAAAAACGATTATATCGAAACCGAGCGAAAGCTGGTAATCGTTACCGCACCCGGTCCCGGAAGCGGTAAGATGGCAACCTGTCTCTCTCAGCTTTATCACGACCATAAGCGAGGAATTAAGGCAGGATATGCAAAGTTTGAAACCTTCCCTATATGGAATTTAGCGCTTAATCACCCTGTTAATTTAGCATACGAAGCCGCAACGGCTGACCTTAACGACGTTAATATGCTCGACCCCTTCCATCTAGAAGCCTACGGCGAAAAGACGGTAAACTACAACCGCGATATTGAAATTTTCCCCGTGCTTAACGCAATGATGGAGAAAATTTTAGGCGATTCTCCTTACAAGAGTCCGACCGATATGGGCGTTAATATGGCGGGTTGTGCTATAATTGACGACGATGCTTGTCAGGATGCGGCAAAGCAGGAGATTATAAGAAGATATTATTCAGCTATGTGCAACGTCCGTCAGGGTATGGGCGAGCAAGCCGAGGTATCGAAGATAGAGCTTATTATGAATAAGGTGGGAATTTCCGTAAGTGACCGTCCCGTAGTGGCGGCGGCACTTAAAAAGGCAGAGCTGACCGATGCCCCCGCAACCTCTATAGAGCTTCCCGACGGCAGAATTATAACGGGCAAGACCTCGTCGCTGCTTGGCGCTTCCTCTTCGATGCTTTTAAACGCACTAAAAGAGCTTGGCGGCATACCCGACGATATTGAGCTTCTATCACCCACCATAATCGAGCCGATACAAAGAATGAAAACCGAAATACTCGGCAATCATAACCCGAGACTTCATACCGACGAGGTGCTTATAGCCCTTTCTATCTGTGCCGCCACCAACGGCACGGCAAAGAAGGCGCTTAACCAGCTCGAAAAGCTAAAGGGACTCGAAGCCCACTCAACCGTAATTCTTTCCCGCGTGGACGACCAGACCTTTAAAAAACTCGGAGTAAATATCACAAACGAGCCAAGATACCAAACTAAAAAACTGTATCACCATAATTAAAGAATAAAGAAAAAATAATAAAAACGGTGTTTGCGCTTTGCGAAACGGTATAAAAAACAATGCTTGTCAACTAAAAGTGTGTTTTAGTTGACAAGCATCTTTTGTTTGTTAGAAATTCAATTTTATTCGGTGTAAAAACAATCTTCTTTCCATTTTTGAGGGTTATTTTCTATATACTCCCAAATTTTTAAATAATCGTTTTGGTCACGAATTATATGGTCGTGAAAGGAACGTTGGAAAATATTTTGACCGACCTCTTTATTAACAAACCTTTTCAACGTTGAAACGGCATGTGAAATTATGCTGTTTGTAGGGGACGGCGCCCTCGACGTCCCGTTTATATTATTCACCGCCAAAATCAAATGAATATGGTTTGGCATAATAACGTATTTTTCAACCGTTATTTCAGGGATATTATTTGTCGATAAAATATATTTTTGAGCGATTTTACCCGTATCTGACAAAACGGTTTTCGGGGCGTCGTGGGCGCCGCCCCCTACGATATCAGACAATATATTTTTGCGATTATGGGTGCATATTGTTACAAAATATGCACCTTGACTGCTATAATCAAAATTTTTGAGTCTTGTTGGTTTTCTTTTTGGTAAATCCATTTGTATCACCGAAAATATTTTTACAGGTCAGGGCTAATCGAGTATATACGAATCGTATTTATCAAGAAAACTTATTGTTCCTGTCGTGGTATAGTTGCCTAAAAGCTTTAGCTCTGATTTTGTCACACCGGGGACAGAGGAATTTTCAGGAATTTCTCCGAAAACAGCGCGGTATATCATATGTGCGCCGACATACCCTGCAAGCGGTGTGCTGTGCTTTGCCTCGTCGTCCTCGCAAAAATAGGATTTTGCGACACCCTTATCTATTAAAGCGTTGATTTCTGCCTTCCAATCGAGGACAAAGGTGCCTTTATACATAATGGGTATTCGGTCGATTTGTGCACGGCTTTCGTTGTGTGCAGGAAAAACCGCAAGCCTTGTGCCCGACTCCTCACACGCGGTAATCACCTTTTTTAAGTGGGTAAAATTAATTTCGTTAAACAGTCCGCACATAAACACAGCCGAATAATTTCCCGAGCCTATGTTTTGCAGGGTATAACCGTCCTCAACAAAGGTGCTGAGCGTTGCCATTCCCACCGACACTGCTTCAACCTCTAATTTAGAGCCGCACATACTCTGCAGTATGTTTCCTATGTTCGAGGTAGAGACAAAGCTATTGCCCAAAATTAAAACTTTTTTCCTGTTATCGTTTAAGGGAAATGCACCTATATTATTTTTAGGCGGTGCGACGGTTTTTACGCTCGACATCATCTGATAAACGGCAGAGGAATCGGCCTGTTCGTAATCAAAGCTTAAAACAAGACTTTTATCCTTTTGGAAGTCCTTATAATTATACGTTAGTGTTCTGGTATAAGAAGGCTCGTTTTCGGTGCTGTTCTTATCAATAGCGGTTTCTACCTTAACGTTACCTACGTTAAGGTTTTGAGCAAATACGTTTTGTGCGCCGTTTGTTTTAAGCGCCGTGGCGATACTGCCTATTGTCTTGGTGCCTTTAAGGATACTGTAGCTGCCGTTTTCCTTTTTTATACTCCAAGCCTTAGGAATATTAATAAAAACGATGGTCTCACTGCCTTTTGGAGTAAAGCTTACCTCTTTAAAACTTTCGATTTCAGCGCAAACGATATCCTTATACGTGCCCGTTTTAGAAACTAAGTCTTGCTGTGTTTTATCAGCACTTGACAGACTAAGTGAGGGCGTATCCTTTTTTGTGCCCTTTTCCCCGCAAGCGCAAAGCGACAAAACAGTAATGATACACAAACAAACTATCAGAAATTTTTTCATAAAAAACACCTTTATATTTACTCTCCTACTACGTACACCGACTTATTATCAAGGAAGCTAATCTCGCCTGTTGTTGAGTAATTTCCTAAAAGTCTGATTTGTGCGCTTGTCACCTCGGGAACGCTGGTAACGGTCGGATTTTCTCCGAAAACAGCGCGGTATATCATATGTGCGCCGACATACCCTGCAAGCGGTGTGCTGTGGTTGTGCGAATCGTTAACGCACATAAACGACTCGGCAACTCCGTTGGCAATTAAGGCGTCAATCTCCGCCTTCCAGTCTATAAGCGTTGCATAGGTGTATTTAATGGCGGCATTGTCTATTTCACCGCGGTTTTCATTGTGGGCGGGAAAAATAGCCAGTTTTGTGTCCGAATCCTTACAAGCCTCAACTATTTTTTCAAAATCCTTATAAGCATCGGTATTATACAGTCCGCACATAAATACTACCGAATAGTTGCCTGAACGAATTTTTTGCGGATAACCATTTTGCACAAAGGTAGTTGTCGTAGCCATTCCGATAGACACAGCCTCAACGTCTGCCTTTGTGCCGCACATACTTTCAAGTATTTCGCCTATGTTTGAGGTGCCGACAAAGCTGTTGCCTAAAATTAAAATCTTAGGCTTTTGGTCACTAGATTTTAGAACACCCATATTCTTTTGTGGTGCTAAAACCTTGTTTGCTCTTGATACCATTTTGTGAATAGCCGCGCTGTCTGCTTCATTATAGTCAAAACTTAAAACTACGCTTTTACTCTTTCTTGACTCATCATAATTATACCAAAGCGTTCTTGTGTACCTATACTGATTTTCTACACCGTCACGGTTAACGTAGTTTGTAATGGTCATACCCCTTGACGTGATTTCCTTTTGGTATACGTTAACCGTTTGGTCGGTATAATTTGAGCCCATTATATTGTTAACGTTGCCAATTACCTTAGAGCCCTTTAAAATATCGTATCCGCTATCGGTCGTCTTAAGTGTCCAGTCGGCAGGAATATTTACAGATATCATAACCTTGCCGCTTTGCGTTGTGAAGCTTACCTCTTTAAGATTTGTAACCTTAATACACTCAATATCCTTATACGCCTCGTCCTCAACCGTCTCTATAGACGGAATTTCAATATCTTTAATCTCCTGCTCTGAAGAGCAAGAAGCATCGTCTTTATTAAGCGTTTTGCAACAAGATAGAGAGAAACAAAAAACAAGACAAAGGATAACAGCTAAAAATTTTTTCATAGTAAACACCTCGTTTTAAAACCTGCATTTTATAGCTTAATTATATAAAAACCATTGTTAAAAGTCCAGTTACAAATGGTAACAATCCGGTTACAAAATGTAATATTAAATAATAGTCAATAAAGAATAAATGAAAAAGGTGTTGGCTATGCAACAAAATTAAAACGTATTTAATTTTTAAATAAAAACAAAAAATGCTTGTCAACTAAATTCACATTTTAGTTGACAAGCATTATTTTTTATATTATTTTAGCGCTTTTCTTTCGGTTTAGGATAGGGTTCCTTTTGGTCGGTTCTACCTGCAAGGTAATCCATACTGGTTCCCAGCGCATCTGCAACCTTGATACACTGCTCAAAGCTTAAATATCTCTTCCCGTTTTCGATTTTTGAATAGTCGCTTTGGTCTATGCCTGTAAGCATCTGCATTTTAAGTTGTGTGAAGCCGCGCTCTTTTCTTAAACTTTTGAGTCTGTTCATAATATCACCCGTTAATATTATGGCAGATTGACCTATTGACAATAGGGTGAAATTGACCTATAATATGTCAAAAGGGGTGATAATATGGCAGATTATAAACAAATGTATTTAACGTTACTCGATGCAACCGAAAAGGTAATAAACGAGTTAATTTCAGCACAGCGTGCCTGCGAAGAGCTTTATATCCATTCTATTGACGAGCAGGAAGAAGCAGAAAAGATAGAAAAGCCACACATCATTAGAATTGCAGAAAAATAAACCTTTGCTTGTCAACTAAAATGGGTAGTTTAGTTGACAAGCATTATTTTTGCAATATTTTTATAAATCGTAGGGCGATTCACGAATCGCCTGTTTTTATTTTGCTTTATAATCAGCTATGATTTGAATTAAATGCGAAACAAATTCGATCGGAAGTCCATCAACATTTATCGAATTAACAGGTGTCAATCCTAACAAATAATCGGTAGAGGTATTAAAAATATTTGATAATTTAACAAGCATATCTATTGAAGGCTGAATATTATCATTTTCCCAATTTGAAATGGTTTGCTTTGTCACACCTAATTTTTGAGCCAATTGGACCTGAGTCCAACCTAATGACGTTCTTAATTCATATATTTTTTTACTTAACATAATAAGCCTCCGAGACAAATATTACAATACTATTATCTCAAAACTGTTGACATTATAAAAATACTATGGTATTCTAATATTGGACTTGCCTCCACATTATGCCTAAAGGAGAAATAAACATGGTATGTGAAAAATGCAACATTGAGTTTAATGGAAATTTTTGTCCTGATTGTGGTCAAAAAGCGGAAAGCAAATTGTTTAGTGACTTAAAAAGATTTGTGTATGACGATTCGGAAAATATTGTTGCCGTTTTGGGTAATAATATAGCACAAAGCTTTATTTCTACAGGTGCCTTAGAAAAAGGATTTGCCTTTTTAACTGATAAGAGAGTGTATTTCAGAGGAGAATGCTTAATAAGAAAAGGTAAAGGGTTTTACACAAAAACAGAAGAGAAATCTGTTGACATTAAAGATATAACAGGAACGGGATTTGCATACAATAACGCGGTATGGGCAAAGATTTGGCGATTCATAACATTAGCTCAAGCTGCATTGACATCTATTATATTCGCAATTATGGTTATGGCAGGAGTGATAACATTTGTAGACTTTCCTATAAATGCAGCAGTTGTTGGCTTTTTTTGGGCAGTACATATTTTGTTTTTCTTTCTTAATAAACGTTATAACTATTCTGCGTTTGAAATATCCTATGCCGGCGGAGGAATTGCCTTTGATATGCA
>JAZLAD010000152.1:0-16454 GCA_045613005.1 Acutalibacteraceae bacterium
CACATTGAGTTGGCAGCTCCTGTATCTCATATCTGGTACTTCAAAGGTATCCCTAGCCGTATGGGACTTATCCTTGATTTGTCCCCAAGAGTACTTGAAAAGGTGCTTTACTTCGCATCTTACATCGTACTTGATGCAGGCGAGACAAACCTTGAATATAAACAGATTCTTTCCGAGAAAGAATATCAGGACGCA
This sequence comes from Acutalibacteraceae bacterium, assembly GCA_045613005.1. Taxonomy (GTDB): domain Bacteria; phylum Bacillota; class Clostridia; order Oscillospirales; family Acutalibacteraceae; genus UBA737. The sequence continues at coordinate 196 of JAZLAD010000152.1, forward strand.
AGAGAAGCATGGGGCAATAAGTTCCGTGTAGGTATGGGTGCTGAGGCTATCAAAGAACTTCTTAAGGCAATTGACCTTGAGAAGGAAGCAGTAGAACTTAAGACAGGTCTTAAGGAATCTACAGGCCAGAAGCGCGCTCGTATCATCAAGAGATTGGAAGTAGTAGAAGCTTTCCGTGGTTCAGGCAATGATCCTGCATGGATGGTTATGGATGTAATTCCAGTTCTTCCTCCAGATCTTCGTCCTATGGTACAGCTTGATGGTGGACGTTTTGCAACATCCGACCTTAATGATTTGTACAGAAGAATTATCAACAGAAACAATCGTCTTAAGAGACTTTTAGAGCTTAATGCTCCAAGCATAATCGTTCGTAACGAAAAACGTATGCTTCAGGAGGCTGTTGATGCTCTTATCGATAACGGCAGACGCGGTAAGCCGGTAACCGGTCCTAACAACCGTGCACTTAAGTCGCTTTCCGATATGCTTAAAGGTAAGCAAGGCCGTTTCCGTCAGAACCTTCTTGGTAAGCGTGTTGACTATTCAGGTCGTTCGGTTATCGTTGTAGGTCCTGCGCTTAAGATGTATCAGTGCGGTCTTCCTAAGGAGATGGCACTTGAACTCTTCAAGCCATTCGTAATGAAGCGTCTTGTTGAAACCAAGGCAGTTACAAATATTAAGTCCGCAAGAAAGATGGTAGATAGAGCATCTGCTGAAATTTGGGATGCATTAGAGCTTGTTATTAAGGAACATCCTGTTCTTTTAAACCGTGCTCCTACACTTCACAGACTTGGTATTCAGGCATTTGAGCCAGTGCTGGTTGAAGGTAAAGCACTTAAGCTTCACCCACTTGTTTGTACCGCATATAACGCTGACTTCGACGGCGACCAGATGGCTGTTCACGTACCGCTTTCTGCAGAGGCACAGGCAGAGGCCAGATTCTTAATGCTAGCTGCCAATAACCTCTTAAAGCCTTCGGACGGTAAGCCTGTTGCAGTTCCTACACAGGATATGGTTCTCGGTTCCTACTATCTAACCTTAGTAAAGGCTGATGAGCCGGGTGCTAACAAGGTATTCAGAGATAAAAACGAAGCTATTATGGCTTACAATGACGGTGTAGTAGGTCTTCACGCTCCTATCCGTGTTCGTATGAGTGATGATAACGGCAATTCTGCACTCGTTTGGTGTACAGTAGGTCTCATACTCTTCAACGAGTCAATTCCTCAGGATTTAGGCTTTGTTGACAGAACAGACCCTGCTCATAAGTTCGACCTTGAGTGGAACTTCTCACTCAAAGATCCATCTAAGAAAATAGTAGAGTCTAACGACGATATTATTCAGAATAAGGTTGGCAAGAAACAGCTTGGTAAGATTATCGACCACTGTATCGACCTCCACGGAACCAGCCTTTCGGCTATAGTTCTTGATAAGATTAAGGCAACAGGCTTTAAGTTCTCTACCAAGGGCGCTATCACCGTTGCAGTTATCGATGCTGTTATTCCTCCCGCAAAGAAGGATATTTTGGCAGATGCTGAAAAGCAGATTGATGACGTAACCAAGCTTTACCGCAGAGGTCTTATCAGCAACGACGAGCGTAGCCATAAGATTATTGAGATTTGGAATAAGGCTACCGAGGACGTTGCCGATGCACTAAAGGGTAACCTTGATGAATTCAATCCAATCTATATGATGGCTGATTCGGGTGCGCGTGGTTCTATGAGCCAGATTCGTCAGCTTGCAGGTATGCGTGGTCTTATTGCTAATACCGCAGGTAAAATCATTGAGGTACCGATCCGTGCTAACTACCGTGAGGGCCTTAATATACTTGAATACTTCATTTCCTCTCGTGGTGCTCGTAAAGGTCTTGCCGATACAGCGCTCCGTACTGCCGACTCGGGTTACCTTACACGTCGTCTTGTTGACGTTTCACAGGACGTTATCGTTCGTGAACTCGATTGCGGAACCAAAGAAGGTCTTACCGTATTCGACATCAAGGACGGCAATCATATGCTTGAAACCCTTGAAGAGCGTCTTGTTGGCAGATATCTGCTTAATCCTGCAGTTCATCCTGAGACAGGTGAGGTTATCTGTGATAACGAGCATATGCTAACAAAGGCAGATGCTAAGCGTATAGTAAATGCAGGAATTGAAAGAATCGAAATCCGTTCCATCCTTACCTGCCATAGCCATCACGGCGTATGTCAGAAGTGCTACGGTGCAAACCTTGCTACTAACAAGCCTGTTACTATCGGTGAGGCTGTAGGTATAGTTGCCGCACAGTCAATCGGTGAGCCTGGTACACAGCTTACAATGCGTACCTTCCATACAGGTGGTATCGCGTCTACCGAAGATATTACTCAGGGTCTTCCACGTGTTGAAGAACTCTTTGAGGCAAGAAGACCAAAGCACAGCGGTCTTATTGCTAAGATTTCAGGTAGAGCTAGACTTGTTGAAGAGAAGAAGAGCAATACAATCGTTATTAACAACGAGGAAACTATGGAGGAAGAAAAGATTTCTATTCCATACGGTGCTCATATTCTTATTAACGACGGCGACTATGTAAACGCAGGTGATGCTTTAGTTCCCGGTGCTAAGTATCCTCAGGATATTCTTGAAGCACAAGGACCAGAAGCAGTACAGGAATATATTATAGCTGAAATTCAGAACGCATATCGTACACAGGGTGTTGATATCAACGATAAGCATATCGAAATTATTATTCGTCAGATGATGAGAAAGCTTAAAGTTTTAGATCCGGGTTCAACCGATCTATTACAGAACGTAAGCTATGAATATAAGGAAATTTCTGATGCTAACAAGAAGGTTGATGCACGTATTGCTGCAGGTGAAGAGGGCTTAACTCACGCAACCTACAAGGCAACACTGCTCGGTATTACCAAGGCTTCTCTTGCAACCGAAAGCTTCCTATCAGCAGCATCATTCCAGGAAACCACAAGAGTACTCACCGAAGCCGCTATTAAGGGCAAGGTAGACCCACTCTTCGGCCTTAAGGAAAACGTTATTATCGGTAAGCTTGTTCCTGCAGGTACCGGTATGAAGTGTCCTGAGATTTGTCCTGAGGATGATGAAATAGTTGAAAACAGCGAGGCTGTTGAGGTTGAAACTGCAGAAGCAGAGACCGTTTCTGCCGAATAAATTAACCAAGTTTGAAAAAACTTAAAATTTTACTTGCATTTTATAATCATTTGTGATAATATTACAATGTTGACGATTTGAAAGGAGTGACAAAGATGAAGGAAGGTATTCATCCACAGTATGAAAAGGTAACAGTTAAATGTGCTTGCGGCGCTGAATTTGAGACTCGTTCTACAAAGAAGGACATCCGCTTGGATATTTGCTCAAAATGTCATCCGTTCTTTACAGGTAAGCAGAAATTAGTTGACACCGGTGGTCGTGTTGACAGATTTAAAAAGCGCTTCGGTATGGAAGATAAGTAATTACCTATTTCCGCAGCTGCCTGCAAGGGCAGTTGCGGTTTTGTTTTTAAGCAAAATCATTCAATATGAGAGAAGGGAAAATTTGGAGGGCTATTTAACCATAACCGACGTAACAGAGGGCGAGTATAGTGAAAAACGCTCAAGATTTATCGGTATTCTAAGTCCTTGCGAAAGCGAGGAAAGGGCAAGTGAAATAATTGCCGCTACAAAATCTAAATATTTTGATGCAAGGCATACTGCTTTTTGTTACATATTAAAGGACGGTACAGCTCGTTTCTCTGACGACGGTGAACCGCACGGTACGGCGGGTAAACCAATGCTTGACGTTTTAGAGGGTAGCGGAATAAAGGATGCTATAGTTACGGTTACAAGATATTTCGGCGGTGTGCTGCTTGGAACCGGCGGTCTTGTCCGCGCATATTCTGCCGCCGCAAAAGAAGCGATTTCTAAAGCTAATATTCTGGAATTGTGCGCCTGTACTGTTTTATCGGTGAACTGCGATTACACCTACCACTCAAGGCTGTTATCATTAATTGAAAACAGTAATGCCGAAGTAATAAATACAGAGTTTACCGACAAGGTAAAGGTGTTCTTTCGTATGCGAAGCGGCGATACTGATGTTTTTTTGGCAAATTTGTGCGAGAATTTTGCCTCAAAACTCACAGCGGACATAGAATTTGAAGAATTTTTTCCTTTTAAGCTAAAAAAATAGAGGATTTTACAAATAATTTACTTATATTATATATAGAAGAGTAAAAAAGTAGGGATAAAGGCGGTGTTGTGATGGAGAATATAAGAAATTTAACCGAGAAAATAGAAAAGGAAACGCTATCTCCTTATGCGGTATTAAGCATTAATAGTGAGGGCAGAGCGGTTTATGAAAAGGAATGCGACCTTAGAACTGTTTTTCAGCGTGACCGCGACCGTATAATCCACTCAAAAGCGTTTAGACGTTTAAAGCACAAAACACAGGTCTTTTTATCTCCCGAGTCAGACCATTACCGCACAAGACTGACACATACCCTAGAGGTATCCCAAATAGCGCGTACCATTGCTCGCGCTCTTCGTCTTAACGAGGATTTAACCGAGGCAATAGCCTTAGGTCACGATTTAGGTCACACCCCGTTTGGACACGCAGGAGAGAGAGCTTTGGCTGAGCTTTCCAGTACAGGCTTTACCCACTACGAGCAAAGCGTTAGGGTGTGTGAGCGCCTTGAAAAAAACGGAAAAGGCTTAAATCTTACCTTTGAAGTGCTTGACGGTATTTTACATCATACTAAAGACGATTGGGCAAAAACTGCCGAGGGTAAGGTAGTACGCTTTAGTGACCGTATAGCCTACATAAATCACGATATTGACGATGCTATACGCGGCGGCATAATTTCCGAAAACGATATACCGAAAGATATTACGGAAATTTTAGGTAATACAAAAACCCAGAGAATAAATACCCTTGTAAGCTCGGTTGTAACAAACAGCGAGGGCTACAATATAAAAATGGACGCCGAGATAGAAAAATATTATACAAAGCTTCATTCGTTTTTGTTTGAGTCGGTATATCGCAATCCTGCAGCAAAACAGGAAGAAACAAAGGTTTTGGGAATAATAGAGGGAATTTATAAAGAGTTCTACAAAAACCCAGATAAGTTACCCGAGGAATATAGAAAAATTTGTGAAAACGAAGGTATTTCCAGAGCGGTTACAGATTATATCGCAGGTATGACAGACCACTATGCCGTTATGGAATATTCCAATATCTACATCCCTAAATTCTGGGATATCTAAAGTAAAAAATGAAAGGTAGGTGCTGATATGCCGATTCCCGAAAGTGTTATAAGTGAAATTAAATACCGTAACGACATAGAGTCGGTAATAGCACCCTATGTAAACCTTAAGAGAAGAGGCAAAAATTTAATAGGTCTTTGTCCCTTCCACAATGAAAAAACTCCATCCTTTACCGTATACCCCGAAAGCGGCTCGTTTTACTGCTTTGGCTGTGGCAAGGGCGGAGATATATTTACCTTTACCTCTCTTGCCGAAAATTTAGATTATATTGAGGCGGTAAAGCTTTTAGCCGAGCGTAGCGGAGTTACAATACCGCAAGATGGCTATGACGACTCAATGCAACGGCTTAAGGATAATATATTTGAAATAAATCGCCAAACCGCCAAATTTTACCATTCGTATCTTATGAGTGAAAAAGGCAAATGGGCGCTTGATTATTTAGTGAGCAGAGGATTGGCTATTGAAACTATTAAGCATTTCGGCCTTGGCGCCGCACCGGATTCGTGGGATGCGCTAATTAATTTCTTAAAGTCTAAAGGCTTCTCAATATCCGATATGGTGGCGGCGAACGTTGTGGGCAAAAGTCAACGTGGCTCTTATTATGACCGATTTAGAAAGCGAATAATGTTCCCTATAATAAATATAAGGGGCAAGGTTATCGGTTTTTCGGGCAGAGCAATGCCCGGTGAAGACAAGGCGGGTGGTAAGTATGTAAACACCGCTGATACCTTGGTTTACAAAAAGAGCGAAAACCTTTTTGGTATGAATTTTGCCAAGAATTTTTGCGACGAGCGAATTATTTTGGTTGAGGGAAATTTAGACGTAATTTCTCTGCACCAAGCAGGATTTGAAAATGCCGTTGCGGCCCTTGGTACGTCCTTTACACCCGAACAGGCAAAGCTTATTTCTAAGTATACAAAGGAAATAGTGCTAACACTTGATGCCGATGCGGCGGGTCAAAAGGCTGTAAAGAGAGCAGGGGAAATACTTAAAGCCACAGGTCTTAACGTCAGGGTAATCACAATTCCAGACGGTAAGGACCCCGACGAATATATAAAGAAAAACGGTGCCGACCGTTTTAAAGCGCTACTTGAAGGTGCCGTTAGCGAAATAGAATACAAGCTACTCACCGCAGTAGAAAATATTGATATAAACAGTGATGACGGAAGGCTTAAATATTTGTCATTGGCTGCAGAAATTGTTGCAGAATCACCCGACGTGATGACAAGGGATATATATATAGGAAGATTATCCGAAAAATACGGCGTTTCAAAAACTGCTCTGCAAACAAAGGTGGACGAGCTTCGTAAAAAAAATATAAGAAGCGCCAACAAAAAGGTGATTTCAGATATAATAACGCCTAAATATAATTCAGGGGATATAAATCCCGAGCGCCGCAACTATACAGCGGCGGGAACAGCCGAGGAAACAGTTATAGCAATTCTTATGCAGCATCCTGACTTTTTTGATACTGCGTTTGAGAATTTAAAGCCTCAGGATATGATAACGTCGCTGAACTCTCGCATTTACGAACTGATTTGTGAGTGCGTAAAGGGCGGTAACAGCCTTGATATTTCGTATTTTGGACAGCGCCTTTCACCCTCAGAACTCGGCTTCCTAGTTTCGCTTACAAACAGCGAAAAAGCAGGAAAAAATCCTCTAATTGTATTAAAAGACAGTATTAAGGTAATATTAGATGAGGGAATACGAAAAAAAGTACTCGACGTAAAAGATATTTCAGATGAGGATTGGGCAGAAAATCTTAAAAAGCTGATAGAGAATAAACAAAAGGGGAAATAAATATGGAAAAGAAAAAGATTTTAAGCGCTGAAGAAGAGGCAAAAAAGGATATTCAAGCCGAATTAGAGCTTGAAAACGAGAAAAAAGATTCGCTGGACGATATTGAAAATGCGCCCGATGATTTAGACGAGCTTCTCAGCGAACCATCATTGCTCGATATTGATTTTGACGAAGAGCCAAGCGACGATGATTTAAAGCTGGAAGAAATGGACGTTGACAACCTTGGTGATGATATCGCTTTAGATAATATGTCTTTAGACGATCCCGTTAAGGTTTATCTGCGTGAAATCGGTCGCGTTCCGCTTCTTTCATCAGATGAGGAAATCAAACTTGCAGTTAAGATTTCTGAGGGTGACGAACTTGCAAAGCAGCGTCTTACCGAGGCAAATCTCCGTCTTGTTGTAAGTATAGCTAAAAAATACGTTGGCAGAGGCATGTACTTCCTCGACCTTATTCAAGAGGGTAACGTAGGCCTTATTAAAGCGGTAGATAAGTTTGACTATACCAAGGGCTTTAAATTCTCAACCTATGCTACTTGGTGGATAAGACAGGCAATTACAAGAGCTATTGCCGATCAGGCAAGAACCATTCGAATTCCGGTACATATGGTTGAAACCATAAACCGATTAAAGAAGGTTCAAAGTCAACTTCTTCACGAAAACGGTTACGAGCCAAGCGAAGAGCTAATTGCAGAAAAAATGGATTTACCTGTAGAGCGTGTGCGCGAAATTATGCGTGTAGCACAGGAACCTGTTTCAATGGAAACACCAATAGGTCCTGAGGAGGATTCTCGTCTCATGGACTTTATTCGTGACGAGGACGCCTTAGCTCCCGATGATGCGGCCCTTAAAACCATTACAAACGAGGATATCGATAGTGTTCTCCATACCTTGACCCCTCGCGAAGAGGCTGTTATCCGTCTTAGATTTGGTCTTAAAGACGGCCGTTGTCACACGCTTGAGGAGGTTGGCACCGAATTTAACGTTACAAGAGAGCGTATTCGTCAGATTGAAGCTAAGGCGCTCAGAAAGCTTCGCCATCCTGTAAGAAGCAATAGATTTAAGGACAGATAAATTCTGTCCGAAAGGAATAATTTGTATGAAATTTACATATAAAACTAAAGGAGTATGCTCACAAAGTATTGAAATTACTGTTGAGGACGATATAGTAAAAGAGGTTTCTTATTACGGAGGCTGTAACGGTAATTTGAAGGGCATAGGTCTATTGGTTCGCGGTATGAGGGTTGACGAGGTTATAGAAAGACTAGAGGGTATAAGGTGCGGATTTAAATCCACCTCCTGCCCTGACCAGTTAGCAACCGCACTAAAGCAGTATAAGAAAAAACAACCGCCAAAAATTTAAGGGTGATAAAAATGTGCGTCGATAACGATATTAAGATAGCGGGGGATAAGCCTTCGCTTGATATAAAAAAGCAAAATCAGCCGCAAGGTGCTCTTCCTGTCGATGCTAACTTAAAGGCTAAAGCTATGCAAATAGGCAAAGAGGTAGCACAAATTTTTGCTGAGGATGCCAGAAGCTCTGATATAGGAGATATGCAAAATTCTAACGAGGAGCTTGTAATGCAAAGAAGATTGCTTTTATCCTTCACTGCTACCGCAGGTTTTGAAGAATATATATGTGACGATACCTTGGTGGGCTTTGCACAAAAAAGCTTTTTGGACACGCTTAAAAGGATAGATACTGCGCTTTATAAATCTTCATCGGATACAGGTGCGTTTTCATTTTACTATCTAGCATTTAGGCGCGGCTCTGAAACCGAACGCAGAATAGGACAGACCTTTGCGATGCTCTGTTCTCACGACGGCGACCCTATTTATCAAGAACTTGGTGAAGCGCTTTACTGTTGGTTTATATCAGAGGTTAGAAAAACCGTAAGAAAATACATTTAAACATAAATCCTCCTTTTCACTTCATATAATTGATAGTGAAAGGGAGGATTTTTATGCCAAGAATTTACCTTAGCCCATCTACGCAGGAGTTTAACCCCTACGTGATAGGTGGGAACGAAGAATATTATATGAACCTGATTGCCGATGCTATGGAGCCTTATCTTTATGCCTCGGGAATAGAATTTACAAGAAACACGCCCGATATGACCGCCGCTTCCTCTATAGCTGCATCTAATGCAGGAAACTATGATTTGCATTTGGCGCTCCATTCAAATGCTACCGCTACAGGTATGGGCGAGAGACGGGGAAGCGAGGTATATTATTTTCCTACAAGTAAAAACGGAAAGCGACTTGCAGAAATTATTGCTAATAATCTCGAAATGATTTATCCTATACCGAACGGGGTAAGGGCGCTGCCTACAACCACAATAGGCGAGGTAAGGCGAACCAGAGCACCCTCGGTTTTGGTTGAACTAGCCTACCACGATAACGTTGACGATGCTTCTTGGATTAGGGATAATATAGATTCGATAGCGAGAAATTTAGTGTTGTCGCTCACCGATTATTTTGGAATTCCATTCAGAGTGCCTTAAAAAAATGGCTTTTCGTAAAGTACGAAAAGCCATTTCTTATTTATTAACTACGTTTTTAGGAGTACCGTTTTTAAAAGATAAAAGATTATCAAAAACTACACCCAAAAGTCTTTTTCTGGTGCTAACCGGTGCCCAGGCGGTGTGTGGGGTAATTGTAATATTTGGTGCATCCTTTAGAAGACAGTTTTCACTCATTGGTTCTACTGTTAATACGTCAAGCGCAGCTGCCGAAATTACGCCGTTTTTAAGGGCTTTATATAGTGCTTCCTCGTCAACTAAGCCTCCACGCGCCGTGTTTATAAAGAGCGCTGACTTTTTCATTTTTGAAAATGCCTCTCTGCCGAACATTTTAGCGTTTTCGTTTGTCAGCGGACAGTGAAGCGATACTATATCGCTGTTTTTAAGTAGCTCATCAAAGCTTACAAATTTAACGGTATTATCGTCTTTTATAGTTCTTGTGTATACAAGTACGTTCATATCAAAGGCTTTTGCTATCGCGCTTACCTTTTTGCCTATTGAACCGTAGCCTATAATACCAATAGTCTTGCCGTAAAGTTCGTCGGTGGGACAGCAAAGCATTGAAAAGGTAGGTGAGGCAATCCAACCACCCTTTTTTACCAACGCTGAATACTTATCAACCGCCGAAAAATGCGCTAAAATATATGCAAAGGTCTGCTGTGCTACAGCCTCTGTAGAGTAGCTTCCCGCATTGCAAACGGTAATACCCTTTAACTTGGCATACTCTGTATCAACGTTATTGTAGCCCGTTGCAAAAAGACCTACGTATTTCAGATTTTTTGCGTTATCGATAAGTGTTTTATCAATAATAGTTTTGTTGCAAAGAATTACATCTGCATCCTTTACAGCCTCTAATAACTCGTTGCCCAACAAATTATCATACTTAAAAACCTCTCCCAGACTGTTAAAGCAATCTAGAGGGAGGTCGTTGTTTTGCGTGAGTGTTGCAGAGTCGGTCATAACAATTTTCATTGCTTTGGGCCTACCTTTCGTTTTGTGCCGTCAGGCTCTACAATATATGTGTTTTCAAGTTGAGAAATAAGGCTATTTTTAAACGACTCAATATATTCGCGTCTAAGCTCCTTTTGTTCAGCCTTTTCTTGTTCGGTGAGCCCTTCAGCTTTTTGCTTACGGGCAAGCTCGTTTATTCTGTCAATTTTTTCCTTTGTCATATTAAATCTCATTTCTACCTTCAAGTGCTCTGGCTAGGGTGTATTCATCCGCGTATTCAAGCTCTCCGCCTACGGGTATACCGTAAGCTAAACGCGTTACCTTAATACCCATAGGTTTTATAAGGCGGGATAGGTAACTGGCAGTTGCTTCACCTTCAACCGTAGGGTTTGTTGCCATAATAATCTCATTAACCTCGCCGGACGATAGTCTTTTTAAAAGCTCTTTGATTTTAAGCTGCTCGGGGCCTATATTATCAAGCGGAGAAATAACACCGTGCAATACGTGATAAACTCCCGAAAACTCTCTCATACGCTCAAAGGCAATAACATCCTTAGGCTCTTCAACAACACAGATAACCGAATGGTCGCGCGCAGTATTTGAACATATCTGGCAAACGTCAAGGTCGGTAAGAGCCTGACAGTTACTGCAAAAATGAATTTTTTCCCTTGCTTCAACCAATGCTCTTGCAAACTGCTGTGCCTTTTCGGGCGGTTGCTCCAAAATGCTAAGAGCCAAACGCTGAGCTGTTTTCTTGCCAATGCCTGGAAGCCTTGAGAATTGGTTGATAAGCTCGGTTAACGGTACTATATTATATCCCATCAGAACATTCCCGGAATATTAAGACCGCCTGTTACAGCGCCCATTTCTTCCTCTGCATTAGCAATAGCCTTATTTATAGCCTCGTTTACGGCTATTGTGATAAAGTCTTCCAGCATCTCTGCATCGTCAGGGTCAACTGCATCGGGATTGATTTTTATGGATTTTATAAGATGTTTGCCGTCAACAGTAACGGTTACCATTCCGCCACCTGAAACAGCGGTGTATTCTCTGGTTTCAAGGTCTGCTTGTAGGGTTGCCATATCCTCTTGCATCTTTTGAGCCTGTTTTAACATCTGATTCATATTAGATGGACCTGATGAGTTTGGAATTCTTACCTTCATAAATATATCTCCTAAAAATTATTTGTTTTCAAGGGTTTTAAGCTTCTGAGCAAAGCTCAGCAAGGGATCCGAGCCCTCGTTTTCCACCTTTTTCCTGTAAGGACCTAACTTATAGGTAACGCCTAAAACGTCATTCGCTGCGTTTCTGATAGCCTCGCGGAAGGTGGGATTTGGACTGTTAAAGAGCGAACGGAACTGCGAATTATCGGTATCGATAAGCAGTCTGTCACCCTCGATATATGCAGATGAGCCCTGTAAAACACCCGCAATTAAAGGACAGGTCTTTTTAAGAACGGATAGTATCTCATCCCATTCCTTGATAGCATCTGAGGTGCCTTGTAAAATGGCGGGTGAAGCCTCATCGGTTATCGGTGACGCTTCCTCTATAACAGGAGCTGGTGCTGAAACTTGCTCTTCTTGAACTGCCTGAGCTTTAACGGTAGCCTTTTTAGGTGCTGTGCGATTTCCGCTTTCAAGGGCGGATATTCGGTTTAGTATGGAATTTATATCACTTGCTACCTCGGGGTTGCAAAGCTTTATAACAATCATTTCCATTTCGCATCTGCGATTTGCAGACTGCATATTTGAAAAGGAAGCCTGTAAAACACCTAAAATAGCCATAATTTCGCTAAGCGTAAAGCCGTCTGCCTGTTCTCTTAAGAGCTTCATCTTAGAGGCAGAGCAAACAATAGGCGGATTTTCAGTCTTTACCGTTTTTATTATCATAAGGTCTCTTACGTGACGCGTAAGCTCGGTAAGAAGCCTTAGCATATCAACCGAAGAGTTGTGAAGGCTGTCTAAAAGCATCAGTGCACCCTCGGTGTCTTTAAGCCTTATATAATCGGTAAGCTTTATAAGATATTCGTTACCCGCCATTGAGCAAACCGACGCAACGGTATCCTCGTCAATGTTATTTGACGAAGAGGCGCAAAGGTCCAAAATAGAAAGAGCATCTCTCATTCCTCCGTCTGCCGCTGCGGCAATAAGGGTAGCCGCCTCATCGGTAACGGTAAATTCCTCGCGTGATGCTATTTCAAAAATTCTATTGCGTATAACACTAGGGTCGATTCTTCTGAAATCAAAACGCTGACAGCGGGATAGTATGGTCTCGGGTAGCTTATGAATTTCTGTGGTAGCAAGAATAAATATAACGTAAGGTGGCGGTTCTTCAAGCGTTTTAAGCAGTGCGTTGAAGGCGCTGTTTGATAGCATATGCACCTCGTCGATAATATACACCCTGTATTTAGCAGAAGCGGGGGCAAAATTCACCTGATCACGCAGTTCTCTTACGTCCTCAACTCTACTGTTTGAAGCGGCGTCAATTTCGCTTATGTCGGTTATGGCACCCTCTGCTATAGCCTTGCACATTTCACACTCACCGCAAGGGTCACCGTTTATAGGATTTAAACAGTTTACAGCCTTAGCAAGAATTTTTGCACAGGTGGTTTTTCCTGTACCGCGAGTGCCTGTGAAAAGGTAGGCGTGAACTATCTTGCCTGAGGACAGTTCGTTTTTAAGCGTTTCGGTAATATGCTCCTGACCTACAACGTCAGAAAATGTGGTTGGTCTGTATTTTCTGTAAAGAGCCTGATATGCCATAGTTTCACCCCGTGTAATTTAAATACTAAAGGCTTGTATACATAGCCGCACGAATGAGCCGATTTACTGCGTGCACAGGATAAGCTGCTTAATGCTGCTCGGTTCCCCGCCTGACATGGTTCACAGCCTCCTGTCACACAGGACCCGCCCATTCGCACGGCTTTATATGCAAGCCTTCAAATAGTAACTACCATTATTATTAATTTAATAAAGCTATTATAATACAAAAACAAAATATTTACAATACCTAAATACATAAAATGTTGAAAAAAATTAACAAAGGTGTTATAATCATAATGTATAATTATGTTATAATGCGAAAGTAGTGTTAAAAAATTTCGAAAGGATGATGAAAATGGATAAATTGTCGGTAGAAGCCTTACTCTCGCTTGAGTATACTATAGCCGCACCGCTTTTTGAAACAATAAGCTATCCTTTTGAGGTTTTACCATTTATATCCGATTATATCAAAGAACTTTCAAAAACGCTTGATATGAGCATTTACGAGAAAAAAGGGGATAATATTTATATTGCCCGTTCTGCAAACGTTGCCGAAACAGCTGTTATAAAAGAACCCTGCATTATTTGTGCAGGGGCAACTGTAGGCAATTTTTCCGTGCTTAGAGAAGGCGTTATAGTTGGAAGAGACTGTGTTGTTGGCAATTCAGTAGAGCTTAAGAATACCATTCTTTTTGACGGCGCTACTGTTCCCGCCTTTAACTACGTTGGCGATTCTATTTTAGGTTACCGTTCAAATTTAGGTGCAGGCGCTATTACCGCCAACGTTAAATCGGATAAGACCTTAGTTACCGTAAAGAGTGATGACAGCAGAATGGATACCGGTCTTAACAAATTCGGTGCTATTGTGGGAGATTTTGTCGAGGTTGGTTGTTCTGCGGTATTGAACGCGGGAACGGTTATAGGCAAAAACACTAACATATACCCGCTTTCTAACGTGAGAGGATATATTCCGGCTAACCGTATATATAAAAACGTCGGAGAAATTGTGGAGAAGCTTTAATTATGATAACAGAAAAATGGGACGTTCTTGACAGAAACGGAAAAGCAACGGGTAGAACAACGCTCCGAGGCAGAAATTTTTTGCGTCAGGGTGAGTATCACCTTGTTGTGCACATCTGGATAATATCGGATAAGGGTGACTTTCTTATACAAAGAAGGTCGGATGAAAAAAAGCTTATGCCTGGCGAGTGGGCTGCTACGGGTGGCGCGGCAATTTCGGGAGAAAACTCCTTTATGGCTGCAAGGCGAGAGCTTTTTGAAGAACTGGGAATAAAAACTAATTCAGATACACTATTAAAACTTTTAAGAATAAAACGTAAAAACTCCTTGCTTGACGTTTGGGTTACAACATTTAACCAAAATTCCGATACCCTACAGCTGCAAAAAAGCGAGGTTGCCGAGGCTAGATGGGTAAAAAAAGAAGAACTTGAAAAAATGATAGAAGCAGGACAGTTTCATAACTACGGCAGAGAATATTTTGACAAGGTTTTCGATAAAATTGATGAATACAGAGGAGCCTGTTTATGAGTAATGATATAAACGGAAAGAAGTGTGCCGGTTGCGGCGCCTATCTTTTCGATGAAGATGACGTTGTTTTTTGTCCCGTTTGCGGGGCGCCTCATCATAGAGAATGTTATAATTCAAAGGGTAAATGTGCTTTTGAGAGCCTACACGGGACCGACCGTCAATATGACAAGGTACAAGAGCAACAAAAAGAGCCCGAACAGCCAAAACAAGAAAAAAAGGTATACACTAAGCCTGATGATACTGTAAACCCAATGAACTTTTTGCAAATTGACCTATTAGGCGGGATACCCGAGGATTTCGATTTGGGCGACGGTGTTACAGCCACCGAAGCAAAGCAGTTTGTCGTGTCAAACACACATAGATATATTCCTAAATTTGCGGCGGCAAAAAACGGTAAAAGAGCATCTTTTAACTGGTTGGCCTTCCTAGTGCCTCCCGTATGGTTTTTATCAAGAAAAATGTATAAGGCGGGAATTTTCACCCTTGCACTTTCGGTTGCGCTAACACTTCTTACCTTCCCGTTTATGCTGCAGTTTCAGGAGATTATAAACACTTCTGAAGCTAAGAATATTTTAGAAGTTTGTATGCTTCTTGTTGAAAATTTTAAGGAGTTTGAAATCACAGGCTTTATAGCAAGTTTCGTGGCCAGTGCCCTTAACATTCTTTTATCGGTTTTGTGTGGAATTTTTGGTGATTACATTTATAGAAATCACGCTATCGGTAAAATTAATGAAATAAAAAAAGAGGGACTTGACGTTTCTGAAAACCTGTTTAAAAAAGGCGGCGTTAGTCTTTTAGCGGCGGCTATAGGATTTTTTGTGTTGCGTTATTTGCCTTCTATTATCTTTAACTTTATAGCTTAACCAAGTGATTTAATTGAATTTAAAGGAGTGATATTGTGGACAGGTGTATATGTGACGTATGCGGCACCGAAAACGAGCCGCATTACGAGTACTGCAAAAATTGCGGAAAAAAGCTTTTGTGGCAAGAGAATAAAGAAAGTGTTTCGCACTTCGTGGACACTCAAAGCGATACTTCCAATACACCCGTATCCGCTTATGACTCCAGACCGCAAGAGAATCAGGACTTTAAATTTTCACAGTCTGCAATTGAAATTGACGGGGTTAAGACCGAGGATTTAGCGGCATATATAGGTCCTAACAACGAGAGAATTATAAAGAAGTTTTGTGAGATGGAGCTATCGGGCTCTAAGACAAACTGGTGTTGGTCGGCAGCGTTATGGGCATTGTTTGGTCCAATAGGTGCAGCGGTTTGGTTTATATATCGTAAAATGTACAAACTCGGTATTATAATCTTGGTTTTGGGTGTCGTAGTTTTGGGTATTTTAACAGCCGTGCGTGGAGATGGCACAAGCTCGTTTGAGAACATCTTAAAAGGCTCTGCCAACCAAAGCGGTTTGTTAGAGGAGATACCCGA
>JAZLAD010000153.1:0-2059 GCA_045613005.1 Acutalibacteraceae bacterium
AACGTAATGCACAGCAATATAACTAATAATTTCTTTTTCATAATATATATACTCCTTATAATTTTTTAAATGTTTTTCCTCGGTCACATTAAAACTGCACATTGGTAACAGCTCCTTTCAAAAAATTTTTATTTGTTTGAGCTAATTATATCATAAAAAACAAATACTGTCAACAATTTGATAATTATTTATACAATTTGCCCAAACGCGAACTTTGCTTTCTATATATACAACAAATAAAAAGGTAAAAGAGGTTACAAAATTTCATTTTTTTAGAAACAAAAAAAGAGTCGCCTCGATAAAGAGGCGACTCTATGAAAAGTGCTATTTTATTAATAGTTTTCAGCGTGGATTTCAAAGTAGCTCTTTGGATGTGCACAGGTAGGGCAAAGCTCGGGAGCTTTGGTACCAACGATTATGTGACCGCAGTTGCGGCATTCCCAAACCTTAACCTCGCTCTTTTCAAATACAGCGGCGGTTTCAACGTTATTTAGTAATGCACGGTATCTTTCCTCGTGGTGCTTTTCAATAGCGGCAACCAGGCGGAATTTTCTAGCTAGTTCTGTAAAGCCTTCTTCTTCTGCGTCCTTTGCGAAGCCTTCGTACATATCGGTCCACTCATAGTTTTCACCCTCGGCGGCAGCTTTAAGGTTTTGGGCTGTGTCGCCGATACCTTCAAGCTCCTTAAGCCAAAGCTTTGCGTGTTCCTTTTCGTTGTCAGCCGTCTTTAAAAACAATGCTGAAATCTGCTCGAAGCCCTGCTTCTTTGCAACCGAAGCAAAGTACGTATACTTGTTTCGTGCCATTGATTCACCTGCAAAGGCGGCTTCTAGGTTCTTTTCGGTTTTTGTACCTTGATATTTGCTCATAATAAATTCTCCTTTAAAGATTATTTTTATTTTCAGAAGAAAGCCTGTAGGATAAAATCATAAGGCTATCTCCAAGGTTAACGTTTTGAACGGGGATTTCGGGATTTTTAAGCGTTAAATCAAATTGACCTAAGTTCCAAAAGCCCTTAATACCTAAGCGGATAAGCGGCTCTGATACAGCTTGTGCTTCCATCTCTGTAAGGCAAAGGATAGCGGTCTCAGGCTTCCAGTCGCGACAGAATTCATCCAGCATCGCGATACTTCTGACAGGAATATTCCTGATGGTTTGACCGACCAGCGATTCCTTATTATCAAAAAGGCCTATAAGCTGAAAGCCGAAGGTTTCAAAGTTTAACTGCTGTGCGACGGCGCGACCGAGCGAGTCAAGCCCTATTAAAATAGCGGGGGTGGGCTTATCAAGGCATAGAACCTTTGCAATTTCTTGTTTTAAAAGCTCTATGTTGTAGCCGTAGCCTTGCTGACCGAAATCGCCAAAGCAGTTTAAATCCTGACGGATTTGACTGGCGGTAAGGTTCATGCGCTCACTGAGTTCTCGTGATGAAATTTTTAGCACGCCCTCGTTCTTTAAATCGCTTAAAAAACGGTAGTAGCGGGGAAGTCTTAAGATAACCGAATCCGAAATATATGTGTTTTTCAAAAAGCCACACCCCTTTAAACTCTGCTTTTCAAGAATATTTTAATAGATGGTTAAAAAATTGTCAAGCAAAAACAGTCCTTGATTTATTTTACAAAAAAAGGTATAATAGTATTTAACGTGAACTTTTTGTTTTGGGGGTATTTTCAGGGTGAAAAAACTTCTTAATTTGTTTTTTACCTTTTTTAAAATAGGTCTTTTCACCTTTGGCGGCGGCTATGCTATGATAGCGCTGTTAGAGGATGAGTTTGTAGAAAGAAAAAAGTGGCTTACCCACGATGAATTTTTAAACATAACGGTTATTGCAGAATCAACCCCAGGTCCTATTGCCATAAATTCGGCAACCTATATAGGCTACAAAACTGCGGGTGTGTTAGGCTCTGCTGTATGTACTATCGGCGTTTGCATACGCTCGTTTGTTATAATATATATAATTTCGCTTTTCTTTGATAAATTTATGGAGTTTAAGATTGTTGCGGCGGCATTTAAGGGAATAGAGGCGTGTGTAGTTTACCTTATCTTTTCTGCAGGGCTT
>JAZLAD010000154.1:0-3539 GCA_045613005.1 Acutalibacteraceae bacterium
TTTACGTTGTTACAACGGCAAACCACGTAATTTTCGCTTGTAGTAGTATCAACAGGCTTTAAATCGCAAACTACAGGCTCTGAATAGTCACTTTTCCAAAGACCGTGAAGATTGCAGTATGCATAAACTGCGATTAACTTATCATCGCTACCGATTGTAAAGTTAGCGGCTGGCTTATCACTCGGAGTTAAGTATTTAATTTGTGAGCCCTTTTCGGTTTCTATAGCAATCCATTCAATATAATGCTCTTGTTGCATTGGGTGCTCTACTGCGCCAACCATTGCGTAGACTTTATTGTTATCAAGTGCATAAATAGGTATATGCTTTTCAGTTGAAGCCTCAACACTACCTGCAACTAGTTCTTCCATAGCTTTTCCGCAACAAAATACAGGGACTTTAGAATCCTTCACTTTGGTTACAATATTTCCGCAAGTTTTGCAAACGTAAAATTTCATAGTATAATCTCCTTTTATGAGTTTTTATAATAATACCATAAAAGTAAAATTTTTTCAACACTATTAACTTTTTTTGCCTTGCAAAATTATTCCCCAAACATTTTAAATGCTTGGGGAATATATTTTGTTTCTGTATTTTAATTAGATAATTCTAACTCTTATTACGCCGTCAATTGCCTCTACCTTGCTAAGTACAGCATCAGGGTCTGTTCCGCCGATATCAAGCATTGTATATGCATAGTCGCCTCTTGACTTGTTAAGCATATTTTCAATGTTAACGTTGTTAGAAGCAACGATGCCTGTGATAGAGGTAAGCATATTTGGTATATTCTTGTGAATAACGCATAGACGGTGATCTGCGCTTCTTGGCATTGAAATTTCAGGAAGATTTACCGAGTTTACGATATTTCCGTTTTCAATGTAATCGATAAGCTCGTTTGCAGCCATCTGAGCACAGTTATCCTCAGACTCAGGTGTTGAAGCACCGAGGTGTGGAATAGCAATTACGCCGTCGGTATCAAGTAAATCGTCGGATGGGAAGTCGGTAACGTAGGATGCTACCTTGCCTGTCTCGAGCGCTGCCTTAATATCAGCAGAATTTACAAGCTCACCTCTTGCAAAGTTAAGAATTCTAACACCGTTCTTCATTTTTGCAATACTTTCAGCGTTGATTGTGTTTCTTGTTTTATCGTTTAGCGGAATATGTAAAGTGATGTAATCGCACTTTTCAAATATTTCCTTAATGTCATAGATATGAACAGCGTTATGAGTCAGACTCCAAGCGGCGTTAACGGATAGGAATGGGTCGTAACCGTAAACGGTCATACCAAGGTGGTTAGCCGCATTAGCAACCTGAACACCGATAGCACCAAGACCTATTACGCCTAGCTTCTTACCCTTGATTTCAGGACCTGCAAAAGCGCTCTTGCCTTTTTCAACCAGCTTACCAACCTGATCTCCCTGACCCTTTAAAGTTTTAGCCCACTCGATTGCAGGAATAACTCTACGTGAGCCGATTAAAAGACCTGTGATAACTAATTCCTTAACAGCGTTAGCGTTAGCACCTGGGGTGTTGAAAACAACTATACCCTTCTCAGAGCAACGGTCAATCGGGATATTGTTAACACCGGCACCAGCACGTGCTATAGCCTTTAAGGATGCGGGAAATTCTTCATCGTGTAAAGCTGCTGAACGAACTATCGCACCGTCTGCATTCTCAACCTCATCGCCGATGGTGTATTTATCATCGAAAATTTCAAGGCCTATTTTAGAAATTTTATTGTAGGTTTTAATTTTATACATTATGCGTTTTCCTCCTCAAATTTCTTCATAAACTCAACGAGTTTTTCAACGCCTTCAACAGGCATAGCGTTGTAGATAGAAGCTCTCATACCGCCTACTGAACGGTGACCCTTAAGGTTAACAAAGCCAGCCTTCTTAGCCTCTGCTACAAACTTAGCATCAAGCTCTTCGTTACCTGTAACGAAAGGCACGTTCATAAGTGAACGGTCCTCAGGAACAACGGTACCTTTGAACATCTTGCTGTTATCAAGGAAATCATAAAGAATTTTAGCCTTCTTTTCGTTGATAGCCTTCATAGCCTCAAGACCGCCCATCTTCTTAATCCACTTAAGAGTGAGACCTGCGATATAAATGGTATAGCAAGGTGGTGTGTTGAACATTGAGCCGTTTTCAGAGTGTGTATCGTATCTTAGCATTGTAGGAGTGATATCCATAGCGTTGCCGATTAAATCCTTGCGGATGATTACGATTGTAACGCCTGCAGGAGCAACGTTCTTCTGAGCGCCTGCGTATAGCACTGCAAACTTAGAAACGTCGATAGGCTCAGATAAAATACAGCTTGAAATGTCTGCGATAAGCGGAACGTCGCCTGTATCAGGAATATAATTGTACTTTGTACCGTAAATGGTGTTGTTCATACAAATGTGAACGTAGTCTGCATCCTTATCAAAATCAGCAGCGGTGGTCTTTGGTATGTAAGAATAGGTCTTGTCAGCAGAAGATGCTACTGCTCTAGCCTCACCGTAACGGGCAGCCTCTTTGTATGCCTTATTAGCCCACTGACCTGTGATGATAAAGTCAGCCTTCTTATTCTTATTCATAAGGTTTAGTGGTAGCATTGCAAACTGTGTTGAAGCGCCGCCCTGTAGGAATAATACCTCATAATTGTCAGGAATGTTCATAATCTCACGAAGATCAGCTTCAGTCTCATCAAATATTGCCTGATACTCTTTTGAACGGTGGGACATTTCCATAACCGATTGACCGCTGGTGCCGTATTCGAGCATTTCCTCTGCTGCGGTGCGAAGAACGTCCTCAGGTAACATAGAAGGACCTGCGCTAAAATTATAAACTCTTGCCATAAAAATAACCTCCAAAGTAAATTATACTTTAATTTTTCAAATTTTATTAGATTATATCGCCATTTATACTCTATGTCAACGCGATTGTTAATATTTTATCAATATTTCGTCGATTTTAGTGATTTTTCCTATAAACTTTGTTAATGTTTTATCATTTTTACTTTTATAGGGGCAATTTCGAAATTATTTTATCTTTTTTGTCCCGATTTGCTGTTTTAAATTGTCTTATATATGTAATACCGGTATAATGATATTGTCAAAGGAGTGGTGACGTGAAAAAGCTCTACTTAAAATACAAGGACGATGTATTTCGTTTTTCGTTAAGCATTGTAAAGCATACATATTCAGCAGAGGATATAACTCAGGAAACTTTCCTTAAGCTTTTGGATAATTATAACGACATAAAGGATAAATCCAAAATTAAAGCCTGGTTATTTACAACCGCACGGAATTTATCTCTTACAAAGCTTAATGAATTAAACAAATTAGCCTCACAGCCGTTATCGGAAAACGTCTTATTCAAGGAGAATAACGGTTATTTTGAGCTAATAAGTTTTTTATCTATTGAAGAGCAACAGTTAGTTTCTTTAAGGATAATCGGAAAATTCAAGTGGAAGGAAATTGCAAAAATACTTGGTCTTTCCGAGGAGTCCGCTAAAAAAAGATATCAACGTATTTTAAATAAAATCAAAAATCAAGT
>JAZLAD010000155.1:0-26612 GCA_045613005.1 Acutalibacteraceae bacterium
TAAAATGGATTTGTCTAATCCTCGGACACCAGAGATCCTTAGCAGGATATCCACATTCTGTAAAGAAAATGGATGGAAAGCAAGATGTTTGTATATACGAAAATATGTAGAGGTTGAGAGCGACTGGTATGAGTTAGTTCCTACTTATTTCAAAGACAACACACCCTGTGACAGAATCGAAACTGTTACCAACGAAAACAAGAAGATATACACGCGTGTCATCCGTGCTTTTCACGAATTGTGTCCATCCCCCAAAGAATGGGGAGAAGATATCTATGTTCCAGAACGATTCCGCAACTTTTGTATCCAAAACAGTATTGATGATTTAGACTTTTGTTGGGCAAGGGACATAGGCAAATATGAAGCTGAGCAATACTTCCAGGTATATGGGAAGAGAGTGGTTCCGCAAATTGCTATTGACTATGGCCTTAAAAAATCGAATGTTGAGTTGATTTCCGCAGCAGGTGGATGGCTGCCAGAAATTGCAAATGTTTTTCACGAACTACAGCAGGTCGATTTGCAGGATTGCTATTTAGCAGAAGATTTACCCGATAGCGGAATTGCCTATGTGTATATCCCTCGTACATTCTCCAGCGTTGGTCGTCATACCATTTTGCTTCACAAAGAAATTGTACAATCTTTATTGAAGCAGAAAGTCCTGCCTTTAAGCGCCTTAAAACCAGCAGCAGTTGTTAAATCACTGCCTGGAGGGTATTCTTTGAAACATACTCAAGTGATTGAGCGGCCAACTGGTCAATTTATGTCTACGATGCTCATGGAGTATGAAAAGCTGAAAAACACAGCTCGTCCGATTCGGATGGTATCCGAAAAAGATGCATTAAAAATGCTCAGACTTGCCAAGAAGGAGCGCAAAGAGGATTTTCAAAAAGGATTACCAAAGACTATAAGCGAAACTCTGCTAAACACAGCCTATAATGTTTTGATTCCATATTATAGTGTCGCCAATGGCTGTTTCCTTTCAGATGAGTATGAGTTGCTTTCGGCTGTGAAGGCGATAGAGGAAAATATAGTATTTCAAGAAAACTTGTCAAAAGAGGAATTATTGGATACACAACCAGAAGGGGTTGTAATTGGTCGATGCCCTGATGGAGATGCTATTTTACTATGCAATGATGGCAAAGTTGTTCGTTTTAGCCACGAAGAACCAGTTGCCGTTGAACAATGGCCAACTTTGGCACAATTCTTTGTCGATGCCATCAATGAATAACACCTATGCGTTAGATAAATTTCAATTTGTCGCACAGATGGTATTCGTTTGTAAAAGGGTTTTAGGTTCTCCTAACAGGTGGAAAATGTGCTGTACATTTTCCCTGCTTGTTACGGTATAAGACAAAATTAAAAGGAAGCACGAAGTTTCGTGCTTCCTTTTTTACTG
The DNA here is from genome assembly GCA_045613005.1 of Acutalibacteraceae bacterium. Classification (GTDB taxonomy): domain Bacteria; phylum Bacillota; class Clostridia; order Oscillospirales; family Acutalibacteraceae; genus UBA737. Next base: position 1,397 of record JAZLAD010000155.1, read on the forward strand.
TCCTTTAGAGTACAACGCTTAACCCTAAGCCTTTTTAGTTTAAGATTATTCTCTGCCGTATTTTTCTGCTACCTTTAGTATTTCTTCATAAGGTAACATACCGTCGATAGAGTTTTCTGCAAACAAATTGCAGGCTGCGGCGGCAGATGCGAATTCAATTATTTCCTGATCGCTCATACCCTTATAGATACCGTAAAGCGAAGCGGCACAGAAGCTGTCACCCGCACCAACGCTACCCTTCATTTCACTTCTGGGAACGTCTAGAGAGGTGATTTTAGCAAAGGTACCGTCCTTACTTAAGCAGTAGCCCATTCTCTTGCAGTGAACGATAACCTTTTCACGAACACCTTCGTCAAGGGTTAGTTGCATTGCTTTTTTGATGTTAGCCTCTATAGGATATCCGCCGTCATCGGTAGCCTCAAGGCCCCAGATAGCGCAACATTCAACCTCGTTAAAGATAAGGAAATCACAGTATTTAAGCGCAGGCTTTATCATTTTTGCATAGTCTGCATTACTGTCACTAGCTACGTCAACCGAGGTCTTGATGCCTGCATCCTGAACCTTTTTAAGAAGTCTTGCCATAACGGTGCCGTATTCTTTATCTTCCGCATCCAGCTTATCGAGTAACAGAATATATCCGATATGGAAAATATCGCAGGAAAGCTTAGATACGTCAACGTCGTCGATATCAAAAAGTGCGTTAGCGCCTCTTGAATGGAAGAAGGTACGGTCGCCACCCGGAATGGTCATAACGTCGGTAAAGCTTGTTGGTGCTTGGTCGGTAGTAGATACACAGTCGGTATTAATACCGTATTTATTGAGCATATCTATTACGTATTTGCCGTTAGCATCGTTACCTACCTTGCCGACAGCACTAAGCGGAATAGTGCCGTCAATCTTAGCAAGGTTAATACTTGTATTTGGAACGCTTCCACCTACGGCCTGGGATACCGCTGAAATGTTAGCTAACATACCGAGCTTAGGATAGCAATCGATAGTTTTAACAACGTCGGTAAGTATATTGCCCGCAAAGGCTATTCCCTTATTGTAAGCCATAGCTTTTCACCTTAGTTGCACTCTGCGGTGAGAGGACCTGCAAGTTCCTTGAGGTAGAAAAGACGACCTGGGAGTGTTGGAATGTAGGTAGAGGTGATGTGTCTGTCAGGACCGTAGTGAAGGGTTGTGAGGAAGCTCATACCCTGCCAGCCCATGCCACGACCGAGAACACCGTCAGCGCCGCCGATAGCATAGTCAGCCTTTAAGAAGAGGCCAGGTCCTATTGTGTTAGCAGTACAAGGAACTAATGTTGTACGGCTCTTGAAGCTTGTAAGAGCGTTCTGCTCAATGGTAAGTGGGTGGAGCTTAGCACCGATGCGGTAGCACTGCTTTGCCCACTCCTCGTCACTCTCGAACTCAACAGCGAACTGTGGCTCCCAGAATGCGATGTGGCACATACGGCCGATACCGTATACTAATACGAGCTTTGCGCCCTCTGCCTTTAAAGCGTCAATCTTCTCAGGATAGGTAGGAAGATTTTCCTTAGTAGCAAAGTTACGCTGAGACTCAGGAATTGTATTGTTGAGTTTATTAAAGAAAGCCTGCTTCATTGAGTATTCAAAGGAAGCGGTGCTTGTGCTGTCAAGAGTGTTACCGTCAGCGTCTGCCCACTCGTCCATATTGAAGGTGTAAACGTGGTCGCAGTTTACCTTCCACTCATTGAGGAAGTAAGCAGCCCAACGGTACATACCCATAGGACCAACAGGTAAAATCATAGCGCACTTTCTGCCTTCTTCACCTGTAAGCTTAATCTGCATTGCAATTTCGTGACCCATAAGGGTATCAAAGTCGCCGAGAGAGTCGCACTCTACAGGATTGAAGTCCTTGTGCCAGAAATCTTCTCTTGCTACACCCATATCGCAGCAAGCGTCAATTTTTGCCATATCCCAACCAACAGGATAGAAGTTTTCGAGTAAAGAACCCTTTACTGTGCTCATAAAATCCATAGTAATAATCTCCTTTATGTAAAAAATTAAATGTTAATTAGGGGAGTAAGCGCTTGGTTGTGCCCTTTAGGTATGCCTTGCACATCTTAAAGCCTTCTGCATAGTCAGCACCGCACTGATAGCCTCTGTAACGTGAGCAGGTTCTAACCATATCACAGAAATCAATATGGTCGTGGTCTCTCATCCAAACAATCTGGCTTTCGTGACACTCAAGCATCTTAATCTTAAGGTCGATTTCCTCGGTTACGTCAACAAACTCGTCAGGAACAAAGTTTACACCTGCAAGTGTATCCATATAGTAGATAGGTACTAACTTTGCAGGCTCACCGTCCTCAGCGCTGTAGCGGTGAGGATAATCGGTGTGGTTTGGAAGGGTTGCAGCAAAGCTTGCATCGAATACAAGACGTGCAACAGCAGTGTGGTCAGGCATATAATCGTCAGGATTATGTGTGATGATGAAATCAGGGTTTGCATAACGGATGATATCAATCATCTTGTCTCTTGCCTCTTTGTTATTGTCGTAAATGTCAAGGTCGTTAAATCCTGCAGAGATAACCTCGATACCTGCAAGAGAGCCTGCCTTTTTAGCCTCGTTTGCACGGATTACGGTTAACTCATCGGGTGGGATGATAACGTGGCCGAGGTTTCCTGTGGAAACGTGGCAAACGATAACCTTATCGCCGCGCTTTACACATTTTGCAAGTGTACCCGCACAGGCAATTTCTACGTCATCTGGATGACAACCAATTGCTAATACATTCATTTTTATCTTCCTTTCGAAAAATATTGATTTTTTACAAATAGGACAAATATAAAATTATCCTTAATAGTTATTATATATAAATTCATTATAAATTTCTATTGACATTTGGTCTAAGAATTTATAAAATAGGCTCAACAATATTACCAAAAAGTATCAAAGACCTAATTTTAAAGAGTGGGAAAGAGTATGGAAAAAACAACGGGAACAAGCTTAGGAGAAAAAATAAAGGTTACAAACCTTAAAAGTGCATTTTATTACGACGTGCCGCACGACTTTGCTTATAGCGGCGAAAGGCATAACGGATGGGAGTTTGTCTACGTTGAAAAGGGCAAGGTTTGTGCCACGGCGGAAAATTCAAAATATATATTAAGAAGCGGTGAAATGGTGTGCCACAAGCCGATGGAATTTCATAAGCTTGAGCCCTATCAGGGGGAGGCTACCATTATAGTTTTTTGCTTTGAGTGTAACGATTTTTCTATGCAGTTTTTTTCTAACAAAATAATATCGGTTAACCAACGTCAAAAGCTGTATTTAAACGATATAGTAACCTATGCGCAGAAGTTGTTTTTATCGAAGAGCCCGTTGGGTATCGCGAAGGATGGCGGAATGGAGAGAAATCCCGAGGCAAAAACAGAAAGCGAGCAATTTATAAAAAACACTATTGAGTTGCTTGTACTGTCACTTTTGTCATCGCAAAGCACCGAGCGTAAAAAGAGAGTGGAATCGTATAAGCAGTATTCACACCGCAGAACGCTCACAAGTGATATAATCGAGTATTTAAATGCTAATTTATCGGAGGCTGTAACGCTTGAGGATATATCCGAAAAATTTTCTTATTCGGTTTCAAGCATTAAAAGAATATTCAAGGCGGAGACAGGCTACAGCGTTATGAATTATTTGGCTAATCTCAGAATTGCAAGGGCAAAACAGCTACTTCGCGATAAAGAAAATTCGGTTGAATACGTAGCGGCAAAGGTTGGCTTTTCCAACGTGTACTATTTTTCGAATTTCTTCAAAGCTAAGGTAAAAAAGAGCCCTAGTGAATATCGTAAGCAATACAGTAAATTCTAAAATTATTAATAAATTGTAACCATTTTTGTAAACTATTGTCTTTTTGAAATAAATGTGGTATAATGCTACAGTACGATGAAAGATTATGCCTATAAGGCTTTTGGTCTGAAGGGAAGTAAATATGGAAATTTCTTCTAAATTAAAGACGGCAAAGGTTTTCCTTTGTAACGTTGCAATACGTATTTTTTATGCGTTTCAGTTTTTCTTTGTAAGTCTGTTACCGGCATTTATGAAGAAAAGCTTTGACGTTACGACAACCAAAAAATCACGTATTGCGGGAACACTCACGGCATTTTTATTAATGCTTGCCGTTATTATACTCAACCGTTCGTTTATATCTCAGGAAAATAGCGGCAAATGGCAGCTTTTGGCATTTTGTCTTATTTTCCCGTTTGTTATCGGCACACTTATCATATTTAAAATAAAGATAAAAAACAAGGTTATTTCGAGGATAGCCTTTTTGTTGCTGTTTGCGCTTTTGCCTATAGCTACTATGACCATGACCGAGTGCCTTAACAACATATTCGTTTATAATATGACCCATCTCGGTTTTGTGGGCAATTATATCGTAATTCTTCTTTTCTATTTCCTCGTGTTTGCGCTAACGGGAAGCATTAAAATTTCAATGCTGACCCTAACTCCTATATTCTTCGGTTTTGCCCTGGCACATTCATATCTTATGGTTTTCAGAGGCACTCCGTTTATTCCAATGGACTTTTTAAGCATTACAACCGCTATGGGAGTAAGTTCTACTTATGACTATACCCCTACCGCCATTATGATAACCGGCGCGTTAATTTTCATCTTCCTTATAGTTTTAGCATTCAAGGTGGCAACACCTAAATTCCATATTATCACAAAGATTACGCTTCGCGTCTTTACGGGTGCGTTTTTTGCAATAGCGGCGGGTATTTTCTACTTTACCAATATTTTTACAAATATGGGTATAACGCCTGATTTCTGGAATCAGACCAGAGGTTATAAAAACTATGGCTTTGTTTACAACTTTGTTTGCAACACAAAATATCTTTATATGTCTACCCCTCAGGGCTATAATCCTGACGATATAGAAGGTCTTGTAGATAAAGAGACAAATAAAAACCCAAATAAAGTGCCGATCACCGAAAACGCGCCTAATATTATTTGCATAATGAACGAGTCACTTTCTGACCTTCGCGTTTTGGGTGAATTTACAACTAACGAGGAATATATGCCCTTTATGGATAGCCTTACCGAGAATACGGTTAAGGGTAATCTTTACGTTCCTGTAATCGGTGCGGGTACATCTAATACCGAGTTTGAATTTTTAACAGGCCATACAACCGCATTCTTGCCGTCGGGCAGTAATGCATATATGTTGTATATCAAAAATCCGATAGCATCTCTTACTTCAACGCTTGAAGGTCAGGGTTATTCCTCAATTTCCTTCCACCCTTATTATGCAAGCGGTTGGAACCGAGTTGACGTTTATAACAATATGGGCTTTAATTCGTTTGTGAGTCTTGAAAATATCATAGATATTTCTCTTATGGATACCTATACTCAAAACAACAATAATCCCGACTTTTTACAGGAACTCGTTAACCAGCATTATCCAGACAGAAATAATATGCTTGTAAGACAGTATATAAGCGACTCTTACGACTACAGGCTTATAATTGAGGATTACGAGAAAAGGGATAAAACAAGACCTTACTTTATGTTCAACGTTACAATGCAAAACCACGGCGGTTATACCACATCGGCTAGTAACTTTGAGGAAAGAATATACGTTACCTCAACTACGAAGGAATACAAGAAAACGAACAAGTACTTGTCACTTGTAAAGTACAGTGACGATGCATTTAAGGAATTAATTGAGTATTTCAGAAACGTTAAGGAACCTACCGTTATTTGTATGTTTGGTGACCATCAGCCCTCTATCGAGAGCGCGTTTATCCGCGAGGTAATGGGTGTTAGCGACCTTACGAATCTAACGGTTGAGCAGGAGCAAAACCGTCACGTAACACCGTTTATTATCTGGGCAAACTATGATATAGAGGAAAAATATATTGAGAAGCTTAGCGCTAACTATCTGGCGGCTTACGTTGTTGACGTTGCGGGCATTAAGACAACAAGATACAACGAGTATCTTCTAAAGCTGTCCGAAAAGCTTCCTGTAATCAGCGCGGTGGGATACATTGATGCTGAAAACAACTACTATAAGTGGAGTAATACTACACAGTATACAACGCTTTTAGCTGAGTATGAAAAAATTCAGTATAACAATATTTTTGATTATAAGAATAAAAACGACATATTCTATATTGAAGGCTATTCTCACGAACAGGCTGCTGCCGACGTTGCAAGCGGACTTGCAAAGAGTATAGAGGAATTGGTTGATAAGGTGACAAAATAATGAGGAACACCACGCTTTGTCATATAGAAAAAGACGGAAAATACCTTATGCTCCATCGCGTAAAAAAGGAAAACGACCTAAACCGTGATAAATGGGTGGGCATTGGCGGAAAGTTCGAGGATAAGGAAAGCCCTGAGCAGTGCAATCTGCGCGAGGTTTTGGAGGAAACGGGTCTTACCCTTAAAAATCAGTTTTACAGAGGTATAGTGACCTTTGTATCGGATAAATGGGAAACCGAGTATATGCACCTTTTTACGTCGGATAGCTTTAGCGGTGAGCTTAAGGAATGTGACGAAGGTGAGCTTTGTTGGGTGGAAAAGGAGAAAATTCCTAATCTTCCTATCTGGGTGGGAGATAAGATTTTCTTAAAACTCATAGCCGATAACACTGCACCGTTCTTTTCACTGAGACTTGAATACGTGGGAGATAGGCTGATTAGTGCCATTTTAAATGGCAAACCTTTAGATTTAGGAGATAATTTATGAAACTATGTGTTTACGGTGCTTCTTCGAGCACAATAGATAAAAGCTTTATCGATGCCGGTGAAGCTTTAGGCAGAGCCATAGCCCAGCGCGGTCATACCGTGGTTTACGGCGGCGGCGCCGAAGGTATGATGGGTGCTGCGGCTCGTGGAGCAAAAGAGAAAAATGGCGAAATAATAGGTATTGCACCGTCGTTCTTTAAAGTAGACGGCTCACTTTTTGAAGGCTGCACCGAGTTTATTTACACCGATAATATGCGTCAGCGAAAAGAACTGCTTGAAACTCGCTCTGATGCTTATATAGTAACACCGGGCGGCGCCGGTACCTATGACGAGTTTTTTGAAATATTTACGCTAAGGCAGTTAAACCGTCATACCAAGGCGATTGCAATTTTAAATATAAACGGATATTTTGATCCGCTTATTGCACTTTTAGAAAATGCAATTGAGAAGAATTTTATGACCGAGGCAAACCGAGAACTTTATTTTGTTTCTGATAACATTGACGAAACGCTCGAATATATAGAAAACTACAAGCCAGTAGAGTTTTCACTTAATCAGTTTAAGGATATAAAATAATTTTAACGGGGATAGTGTGCTATCCCCGTTTTTACATCATTGACAAAAAAAGATAGAGTTAGTATAATAAAGTAAGGCAAAAGCAGTCGTCGGCAAAAAGCCTAACCCCTGCTCCTTTGTAACATAAATTTATTGGTGTAAAACTATGGAGGAGAATTTATGAAAATGCAAAAAATTATATGCTTATTTCTTTGTGCGCTGATGATTTTTGCAGTGTGCGGTTGTTCTGATAAGGGCGATAACAACACTAGCTCTAACAATTATTCAAGCACAACAAACGAGGGCTCAACCGGTGGAAATTCAAGCACGGGAACCACCTCGGAAGACGACATTCAAAACGAGTCAAGCCAACCGACTAATTCAAGCGATGATTCTCAAACTTCGAGCGATGATTCTCAAACTTCGAGTAACACCTCGAGTAATACGTCAAGCAATAATTCAAGCAATACCTCTAAGCCTGCAGGTCAAACCTGTTCTCATAAAAACACTACAGTAAAGAACAAGACAGCCGCCACCTGCACCAAGGCGGGTTATAGCGGTGATACCTATTGCAAGGATTGCGATAAAAAACTTTCCTCAGGCTCTGCGATTGCTGCAACGGGTCATAAAAACACCGAGCTTCGCAACTACAAGGCAGCCACCACAACAGCAGCAGGTTATACGGGGGACACTTATTGCAAAGATTGCGGAACAAAGGTTGCCACGGGCACTGTAATTCCAAAAGCGGAAACCATTTATGAAAAACGTGCAAGAACGATGGCGGCTGCAAGCAAAAAGGTTTCTCATCAGTTTGCAGACGTTGAAAAAGAAATTTTAAGACGTGTAAACGTTGAAAGGCAAAAGGCAGGTCTTAAAGCGTTGGAGTGGTATGAAGACCCGTATTGCTTTGTTAAAATAAGAGCTCAGGAATGTTTACAGTCCTTTAGTCATACAAGACCTAACGGAAACACATGGCACAGTATTTATACCGATGCCAAGGTTGAACTTCACAAGGCTTCTGAGAACTTGGCTTATGCTGAAAATTATTCGGTAGATAAAATAGCTGAACTATTTGTTAATTCCTGGATGAACTCAGCGGGACACAGGGCAAATATTTTGGATCCTGACGTTACTCTGCTTTCTGTTGCGGTTGTTAAAGAGGGTAATAAGATAGGAGCCGTTCAGCATTTCTTTGATTAATAAAAAATAAAATCGCCGCTATCGGCAAAAACTATAGTAAAACTTAAGTAGTTTTTAATTGACTTTTTGCCGATAGTGATAAAAATTATAATTTGCAGATAAAATTTTAGCTGTGCGAAAACGCACAGCTTTATTATTTATACGGTTTTGGGTTGTTTGTAAGACCTAAAATATAATCGGTTGAAGTATTATAAAATTTTGCAAGAGATTTAAACTTTTTTCGTTTTAGGATAACGTTCTTTAAGGTCGGTTTCGCCGAGCAGATAGTCGACACTGGTGTTGTAAAAACGGGCGAGTTTTATTAAAACTGCAGTTGGAATATCATTTTCGCCTGTTTCATATTTAGAATAGCCTGTTTGCGACATCTCTAAAATTTTTGCAACTTCTGTTTGGTTTAAATCTTTGTCTTCTCTTAAATCTCGAATTCTCTTATACATAATACATTTTACCCCAACTAATAATATTATGTATATTTTAGTTTAATCTAAACCAGGTTATTGAAATTTAATCTGAAATAGGTTATAATCGAAAACGAGGTGATATTATGTATTCGTGTACCTTTATAGGTCATAGTGATTGTGATAAAAGCATTAAAGAAAAATTGATTTTTGAAATTGAAAATTTAATAATTAATCAAAAGGTCTACACGTTTTACGTCGGAACGCAGGGCGGGTTTGATAGGCTGGTGTATGAGTGCTTGTGTGAGCTTGAGGAAAAATATGACATTAAAGTAGCGGTGGTCTTAGCCTATTTAAACCGTGAAGATGACCTGACGTATTACGATACTAAAAAAACTCTTTTTCCCGATTGCCTTACAAAAACACCGCCGAGGTTTGCAATAAGTAAACGAAACGATTATATGTTTAAAAATTCGGATTATTTGATTTGTTATTTAGATAATCAGTTTTCTAATACTTATGAGTTGATTTTAAAAGCAGTTAAGAGAAATAAGAAAATTATAAATTTGGGAAGGCTGCAATAGAAAAAATAAAGATGTGTGGAAATTAAAAATCCACACATCTTTTTTTGTTGTTTGTGTTTTCGGGACGTCAAAGGCACGGTCCCCTACAAAATAGATTTAGTTTTTAAGGCTTTGCATAGGTGCAGGGATTCTGCCGCCGCGTGAGATAAACTTTTTAGGGCTTTTTGTAATATTTAGGTCCATAACAGGTCCACTGCCCAAAAGTCCGCCAAAGTTAAGCTCCTCTCCAACACCCTTGCCGATAGCGGGTATAACTCTGACTGCTGTGGTCTTTGAGTTTACCATACCTATTGCGGCTTCGTCGGCAATTATCGCCGAGATAACCTCTTCGGGAGTGTCGCCCGGAATAATTATCATATCAAGACCTACAGAGCAAACCGCCGTCATAGCCTCCAGCTTTTGAATGGTGAGTGTGCCCTCTCTAGCAGCCTCTATCATTCCTGCATCTTCGGACACGGGGATAAATGCGCCTGATAGACCGCCTACAGAGGAAGAAGCCATAACGCCACCTTTTTTAACCGCGTCGTTTAGCATTGCAAGTGCTGCTGTAGTGCCGTGGATACCGCACTGCTCAAGACCTATTTCTTCGAGTATTCTTGCAACCGAGTCACCAACCGCGGGGGTGGGGGCTAGGGATAAATCAACTATACCGAACGGAACACCAAGTCGGCTTGATGCCACGTTGCCTACAAGCTGACCCATACGGGTAATCTTAAATGCAGTTTTCTTTATAACCTCGGCAATTTCTCCAAGGTCACCGTTTGGACATTTCTTTATTGCCGACTGTACAACACCCGGTCCCGAAACGCCGACGTGCAGAACACAGTCAGGCTCGCCTACACCGTGGAATGCACCCGCCATAAAGGGATTATCCTCGGGAGCATTGCAGAGAACAACCAGCTTTGCAGGACCTAAGCAATTATTATCCTTTGTAAGTATAGCCGCTTGTTTTACGGTTTTACCCATAAGCGCTACGGCGTCCATATTGATACCCGATTTGGTTGAGCCAATATTTACAGAGGCGCAGATATTGGTGGTTTCGGCTAAGGCTTGAGGGATAGATTCGATAAGTGCTCTGTCGCCTGCGGAGAAGCCCTTATGCACAAGTGCTGAATAACCGCCTATAAAGTTTACACCCGTAGCGTCTGCGGCGCGCTGTAGAGTGCGTGCAAATAAAACGGGGTCAGCTCCTGATGCCGCCGCTACCATAGCAATAGGGGTTACCGAAATTCGCTTATTTATAATCGGAATACCGTATTCCTTTTCAATATCACAACCTGTCTTGACAAGATTACCTGCAAGACGGGTTATTTTATTATAGATTTTATCGCAAGCAACCTTTGCGTCGGAATCAGCACAGTCAAGCAAGGAAATACCCATAGTGATAGTTCTTATATCAAGGTTTTCCTGCTCAAACATTGTGACCGTTTCCATTATGTCCTTTAAGTTAAGCATAGATTAAATACTCCTTAAATTATATGCGGTGCATAGAGTTAAAAACGTCTTCGTGCATAACTCTAACGTCGAGGGATAACTCTTTACCTAAATCCTTTAGTGTGTCAACAAAGTGGTTAAAATCATTAGCCTTTGAAACGTCGGTCAGCATAACCATTGCGAAGATATCACTTTGCATAACCGACTGGGTAATATCAACGATATTAACCTCGTGTGCTGAGCAAATAGCGCTTACCTTAGCGATAATTCCAACACTATCTTTTCCAATAACCGAAATAACTGTTCTCATAAATTAGTTTCCTCTTTCTTGCTTGATTTTTAGCAGTATATCGTAAATGACCTTAACTATAAGGGCACAGAACATAGCCGCACCGCCCGAAATATAGAAAGGCATATAGAAAAAACCTGCAATAAACATTATAATACCGCTGAATAAACAACAGAAGGCGATATATATAAGGTCGTAAAGCTTTTTGCCTTCAAAAATAGTGTCCTTAATAATATTTTTAAGAAATCTTCTAACACAAAAGAGAGCTACCGCGCCAAACGCCACACAGGGGTAGCAGGTTAGCATAACGGTTGCCGCAAGGTCTGCCGAACGACCTTTAACCTCTACGTACCAACTGATACCGTAGGGAAGCCCTATGGTTAATACAACTAGCGAAAACATAAAGAAATATGTAATTGCAAGTGAAATCTTGGCACTTTTTTTGTAATTTGACATAAAAAAACATCACATCCTATTTCAAATAACCATTATACACCATATTGCGCATTTTTTCAAGTAGTCGGTGAAAGTCGCAAGTAAATATATTACTTTACCCATCGAACGGTGGTCCGGACGCCGTTCTTTACATAAATGGTTCTTTTAAGGAGGTTGAGAAGTAGATGAAAAAGGACGCTTCTCAAAAAATAAAGGATTCGCTGTCGCAGCTTTTAAGCGGAGGGTTATCCGAGCGGGAGGAGCAGGAGCTCAAAAAACAAGGCTTCGATATAAAAAAGCCGACAAGAAGCGCCGCTATAGCTATCGCCCTTTACAAAAAGGCTGCGGCAGGTGACCTTAGTGCCATTAAAGAACTGCGAAGTATGCTGCCGCAAGAGGAAACTACCGCTACGGAAAGGACAGTTAAAATAATCGATGATATCGGAGATTAAGCTATCAAAGATAGTGGGTAAGGGGTATGATGATTTTTGGCGGTGCAAAGCCAGGTACAGAGTGCTAAAAGGCGGTAAGGCCTCTAAGAAGAGCACCACTACAGCGCTCAACCTCATCTACCGCTTAATGAAGTATGAAAACAGCAATCTTTTGGTTGTGCGTCAGGTAATGAACACGCACAGGGATTCTACCTTTGCTCAACTTAAATGGGCGCAAGAAAGACTGGGCGTAGAGCATTTGTGGGCAAACACCGTAAGCCCTATGGAGATGACCTATAAGCCCACAGGACAAAAGATACTTTTTCGCGGCTTTGACGACGTGCTAAAAATCGCTTCTGCCACCGTATCTTACGGCTATCTTAACTTTGTGTGGATAGAGGAAGCCTTTGAAATTGGCGATGAATCGGATTTCGATAAGCTTGATTTATCGGTGCCTCGAGGAAAAATACCGCCCCCGTTATTCAAACAGACCACCATGACCTTCAATCCTTGGAGTGATACGCACTGGCTCAAAAAACGCTTTTTTGATAAAGAGCAGAAAAACTGCGAGGTGTTTTCTACAAACTATCTTACAAATGAGTTTTTAGACAATACCGACCGTGAAATTTTTGAGCGTATGAAGAATGAAAATAGAAGAAAATACGAGGTGGCAGGTCTTGGTAATTGGGGTATTTCAGAGGGGCTTGTTTTTGAAAACTGGAGTGTAGGTAAGGTATCTATAGAGAGTGATGAGGAATATCTTTGGAGGAGTTTTTTCGGTCTTGATTACGGCTACACAAACGACCCTACCGCATTTGTTGCCTTTAAAGTGAATCCAATCGAAAAGAAGATATATATATTCGATGAGTTTTACAAGAAGCGGATGCTAAATTGCGACATCGCAAACGAAATTATACGAAGAGGCTATAAAAAAGAGCGAATAAGGGCAGACTCGGCAGAGCCTAAATCAAACGATGACCTACGAAGACTTGGTATTTCCCGTATTACACCGTCTGTAAAGGGTGCGGACAGCATACTAAACGGCATTGCAAAAATCAATGAATACAAAATAATAGTTGACCCAAAATGCGTCAATATGATAAAGGAGCTGTCATCTTACGTCTATGACGACAAAAGATTTCAAAACGGACTAAGGCTTCCAAAAGACACGGACAACCATCTCTGTGATGCTATGCGGTATGCCTTTGAGGACGTTAAGTTTTTTAAACCGCTTAACGACAGTAGCGGCGGCTCCTATGCGCAAGTATTCAATGGAGGTTGGAATGTGTGATTTATCTAGTATTTTTTATAGGTTTTTCGTCAGGCTTATTACTCGGATTGCTTGTGAGATTTTTAATAAGAAAAATAAAGAAACCCTTTAGGTATAAAAAATACGTTAACGAGTATAAAAGCTTTTTGGAGTTTGACGGAAGCCTTTAAAATTTCGCAGGAGGAAAAATGGAAAAGCAAGAAAATATCAAAGGTCAGGAAAAAATTGCAGAGGTTCCTGACGATAATAAAACAATCAGTGTAAAGTTCAATAAGGAAGTAAAGGAAATATCTCTAGAAGAGGCTAAGGAATTAGCGCAAAAGGGAATGAAATTCGATGCTGTAAGCGAAATGCTTGAGCGACTCAAAAACCTTAGCATAAGCGAGGGAAAGAGCGTTTTAGAATATATAGCACATCTCGAAAAGAAGGCTATGCTAAAACGAGCCGAAGGCTTAATTGAGGGTTGTTCTGATAAGGATGAGCTGTTAGAGCTTATTACAAATTTAAGTCTCGATAAAAAGCCGAACCTTTCGGGCTTTGAGGAGTTACAGTCAGCTTATCCCGAAATAGACGACGTTTCAAAAGTGCCCGAAGAGGTGCTCGAAAACGCTAACCTTTACGGCAGAAACGTTTTTGACCAGTATCTGAGATACTTGTTTGAAAAAAACAAACGCGAAGAAAAAATTAAAAAGACTCTTGCCGATAACAAAAGTATCGGCTCACAGTCTAAAAAAGATGATGGCAGCTTTGACCCTGTTGGCAGTCGTTTTTTAAAGGGACTTTGGGGTAACTAAGCTAAAACTTTAAATATAAAGGAGAAATTTATATGTCAATTAATTCAATAGAAAATGCAGTAAGATATTCAGATGAGCTAGACCTTTTGTTTGAACAAAAGAGCGTAACAGGTTTTTTTGCCGACAATGCTTTGGCTACAAAGTTTGTAGGTGCTAAAACCGTAATCATTCCCGACGTGGATTTTCAGGGCCTTGCAGATTATGACCGTGATACAGGCTTCACCCGCGGCGCTATAACTGTAAGTAACAATTCATATACAATGCTTATGGACAGAGCACGTTCCTTGCAGATTGACCGCGAGGATATGGACGAAACCGGTATCGCAAACCTTGCAGGTAAGATACTTGGCGAGTACGTTAGAACAAAGGTAGTGCCAGAGTGCGATGCCTACGTGCTTTCAAAGCTTGCAGGTCTTGCGGCTACAAGAGCAAATACAATCGACGGCGACGTCACCAAGCCTTTTGAGGCACTTTGTAAGCTTATTAACGAGGTGCAGAGTGTAGCGGGTTACGATGAAGAGCTTGTAGCCTTTCTTGATAGCGGTATGTACGCGGCTCTTTCCAATTCAAACGAAATTTCCCGAATGATTACCGTGTCCGACTTTAAGCAGGGCGAGGTAAACCTAAAGGTTAAGTCGCTAAACGGCGTAGCACTTCTCCCTGTTGTTTCAGAGCGTATGAAGACAGCCTACACCTTTAACGCTACCGGTGCCGGTGGCTTTAAGCCGATGTCTTCGGCTCGAGAAATTTATATGCTGGTATGTCCTAAGCGCAGTGCTCACCTTGTAAAGAAAACCGAGCAGATGAGAATTTTCACTCCTGAGCAGAATATTGACGCCGATGCATACAAGTTCGATTACAGAATTTATTACGACGTATTCGTATCAGGCAGCGGTCTTGATACTATTTGGGCTTGGCTTTCCCCTGCAGTAAACGTAACCGCAGCACCTGTAGGTAAGACGGTTACCGAGGGAAGTATCTCAGGCGACCTTTCCGTAACTGCTACCTCGAACGCTACACTTTCTTACCAGTGGTACAGCTGTAAGGACGAAAATAAAAACGGTGCTGTAAAGGTAGCGGGCGCTAACAAGAACACCTTTACAATTCCTAAGGATTTAACTAAGGGTGCACACTACTTCTTTGTACGTATAATCATTGACGGTATCGCCTATACCGAAACCGATGCGGTTTGCGTAACTGTTAACTAAAATTTACAAGGTTTTTACCTTCCGCTCTGCAGCTGACAGCACAAAAACTGCAGAGCGGTTTTTAAAAGGAGGAAATGTATGAAAATAAAACCTCAGGAAATATTTGGTGAATATACAAAGGCGGTAAATTTTAAAAAAGGCATTGGCGCGAAGGGTATTTTCGAGCAAAGCCGAATTAACGAGAGATTTTATAGGGGTGACCAATGGCACGGTATCGATAACACAAGTAAAAAACCGCTTGTGCGCCACAATATTGTGAAAAGAATAGGCGACTATAAGATGTCGCAGATTTTATCTAATGATATACGGGTGGATATTTCAGCCGAGGGTGTGCCGCATATTCCGCAAGAAAGCATTAGCAGTGTCAAGACGTTTAGCGGTGCCGCGGCAGATGAGAAAGAAATAAACGCAGTTTTATCCGCCCTTTCAAATTATAGAGAGATAACAGCCGAACGAATGAAGTTTGACACTCTGTGTGCCAGAGCGCTCAAAAACGCATTTATCAGCGGAAGCGGTGTTATTTACACCTATTGGGACGGCGATATAAATACAGGGCTTTTTGCCGAAAACACATCAAAAACCGCTATAACGGGAGATATAAACAGCGAGGTTATAGATATTGAGGACGTATATTTTGCCGATCCGTACAACACCGATATACAGGCACAGGATTACGTGATTATAGCCTCTCTTTCAGAGCCTAAGGCGGTTTTAAGGGAGGCAGAGCGCTCTAGAACCGATAGATACAGTATTTTAAAATTAAAGGAAACAAAGGATGAAAAAGTTTTAGTGCTGACAAAGCTTTATAAAGAAACTAATCCTGATGGCACTATCACCGTTAAATGTATTAAGGTTACCGAAAAGGCGGTTGTAAGACAAAGCTTTGATACAAAGCTCAGACTCTACCCTATAGCAATATTTAATTGGGACGAACGCAAAAATCTGGTATACGGCGACACCGAGCTTACCTACCTTATTCCTAATCAAATAGCGATAAACAGGATGATTACAGCAAACGTGTGGTCTGCAGTTACACTTGGTATGCCGATGATGGTTGTAAACGGTGACACGGTTGACCAGAACATCACTAACGACCCGGGGCAGATTATTAAAGTGTTCGGCTCGAACGAGGACGTAGCAGGTGCCGTGCGATACGTAGCACCGCCCGACGTTTGCCGAGAATTTGGAAGCGGAATAAACGAGCTTATAAAGAACACGCTTATTCAAAGCGGCGCCAACGAGGTAGCGCTTGGTGACTCAAAGGCTGAAAACGCAACCGCGCTTCAGTTTATGCAGAGCGCGGCAACGCTACCGCTAAAGCTTATGAAAAGAAGATTTTATGCTTTTGTTGAAGATATAACACGAATTTGGGCGGATTTTTGGGTTACACATTACGGAATTCGCAAAATTAAGTTAACCGACGGCAACGCTACCTATTTTATGGAATTTGATGCGGTAAGATATAAAAATTTATATCTTACAGCCAAGACACAGGTACTAGATAAGGCTGAGTTTTCGCTTAGCGACACTATGTCGGCTTTGGATAATTTGCTTGATAAGGGAATTATTGATAAAAAGCAGTATTTAGAAAGGCTTCCTAAGGGATTGATTACCGGTACCGAAAAAATTTTTGTAAAGGAAGGGGAAAAGCTTAGTGACAGTAAATAACGTTTATAATTCTGCAATAAAGCTTTTAGGCTACAACAATGCGTATTTATCCATTGAGGATAACGACATACTCAAGAAAAGGGCGGTAGAATTTGTAAACCGCATTGGCTTTGACCTGTTTAAAATGCCGTCGGTAAACGGTTTTTTAGAGGAATTTAACATTCCACCTAATGCCTTAGAGGCACTCATATACGGAGTTTGTATGCTTATTAGCCTCTCAGAGTCAGACGGCGACAAAAACCGACTTTTTACCGAGCTTTACAATCTCAAACGGTCAAGCTTTAAATCTTGCGTAACAAAAATAACCGACACCTTTCCTGCAAGTTTAGAGGTGTAAAAATGAGATATTCGTATTTGAAAACAACGCCTATTAAGGAATTATCCCTTAAAGATTTTAGCGGAGGACTCAACACTTTAAACCGCGAGGATTTAATTCTTGATAATCAGCTAAGTGACGGCGCGAATTTAATATTTAAAGACGGCTATCTTACAAGCCGAAAGGGTGTCTCCTTTAACCTTGAGGAAGCTATAGGCAATTTTGATGAATCAGGAAGCTTTCTTAAGGGGCTTAAAATAACCGATACTGAATTTTCAAAGGATAATAAAATCCACCGAGTAGCCTATGCTCTTTGGGGTGACAATCTGAACTACCAGACGCTTTATATTTATTTTGTTTCTTCTGATAAAAAATTAACGTCTGCAGGAAATTTTGAGTTTACAAGGACAAGTGCTGACATATATTATACCTTTTCAAACATAATATTTTTAGTAGGAAGAAAAACTAAGGGCTGTGGACTATATGCGTTTTTAAAGCTTAAATCAGAAGATAGGAATCTTTATGAAATCTATGAGTTAGGCTCTGATTTTAATCAGTGGCTAAAAATACAAGGCGATGATATTTACACGCCCATCGTACTCTTGAACGGCAAAGGTGATAAATATGCCAGCGCTTTAAGGGAGAGTGATTTTAGCGCTGAGGCTACAAAAAGGCCTGAGAAATTTAATATGCTCACACCCCGTTTTAAAGCGTATTTTACAACCGACGGATATTCTGATACCTTTCAGCTGCCAATAAAAAGGCTAGCCGAAGACAGTGACGTTTTATGCAGATTCTACGTTTCGAACGATATTTATTACGAGTGGCATATATATGCGGGAGAAAAGATGATTACAACCAAAGTAGGTAACAAAAATATTACTATGATTTGTTACAGAAGCTCGGCAAATATAGTCTTTTTTGATGAACAAGGCAACGTTTGTCCGCTATCACGAAACTATTTGCTTGATGGAAATAATCTTGTGGTTGAGGCTTCAAGAGAGGATTCGTATACCATTTCGCAAATAGCAGGCTGTGAGCATTGCAAGGTGTATAATTCAAACGTCTTTTTTTACGGTAATCAAGAAAACGTAAGCAATATATATGGTACAACAACCGCAAATCCACTCTATTTTCCCGAAAATATGAAGACCTCTGTAGGAAATCATAGCGATAGGATTTGCGCTATGGCGGTGCAAAACAACAAGCTGATAGCATTTAAAACTAACGAAATTTATCAGGTGTATATAGATAAAAGCGAGAGTGAGCTACTGTGGGACTCGTTAGTAGACAGCACCTCTACAAGCTTTGAAACAAAACAGCTGAGGATATCGCTTATACACGGCAGTATTGGTTGCGGCAATAGGGAAACCTTGGCGGTTTGTGGAAATAGACTTGTTTGGTTAGGCGCTGACGCTAAGGTCTACACCCTTGCCACCACAACCTACGGAAAGGAAAACAACGTATACTGCCTATCCGATCCCATATCTAACCTTTTAAAGGCATATAATACGCAAGAAATTTCAAGCGCCTTTGCCTTCGATACCGGCGGATATTACGCGCTTTGCATAGCAGAAAGCCTGTATATGCTTCACTACCGCATAAAAAATTTCGGTATTTCGCCTGTTTATACAGCAGTGGGAAATCCCCCTCAAACCATTGCCTGGTACGTTTTAAAACTGCCAAATCAGAAATACTATTCGGGATATTCGTATAACGGCGAAATCAACCTTTCGTGCGGTGACGATAATTTGAAATACTGCGTTTTATCCTCGCTTGACGGTGAAACCGATAATATCTTACGTACAGAATACGGAGATGCTTTTAAGGAAACGGCTCAGATAGATAGCAGCATCACAACGAAATTTTTATATTTTAGTGAGCCTTGCAAGAGGAAAATAATAGAAGACGTATACGTTAGTATGGACTTTTCAGGTGAGGCTGATATAATATTAAACGATGGTTATATAGAGCACAGGCAAACTGTATTTTCTCAAAAGACACAAAAAGTGCCTATAAGAATAGCGCCGCATTTTAGAGGTGTATACGGTTTAAGTGTTACGGTAAAATCTGAAAATCCTATCAAGATAAACTCTATTTCGGTAAGATATAAAAATTTAGATTAATTTGCTAAAAGGGGGAAGGGATATGAAAAAAAGGGTGTTTATTTGCTTTGTTTTGGTTTTATGCTGTCTTTGCGGATGCACTGTACAGCAAAATGACAAAACCGAAACCGAATTGCCAAAACAAAAGCAAACAGATAATATAAAAGGGGTTTGGATAAGCTATCAGGAGCTTGATTCAATGCTTAATTCTAGCGATTTTAAATCAGAGTTTGAAGCCGCGGCGGATAAAATGCAAAAATCGGGAATAAGTGACGCTTACATACACATAAGAGCTTTCGCCGATGCTATTTACAAGAGCGAACTTTTTCCCATAAGAGCTGCTGCCGACAAAGACTTTGACGTTTTAGAGTATATGATAAACATATGTCACAAAAAAAACATTCGTTTTCACGCTTGGATTAACCCCTACAGGATAAAAACCTCTGACAGCGATAAAACAACCCTTTCGCCCTTTGGCACTATTTACGGTTGGCTTAACGACGAGGACACAGATAATGATAACAACGTGCTCAGTTATAACGGTTTGTATTTAAATCCCGCTTCGAGCGAGGTGAGGAAACTTATAATCGACGGTGTGCGAGAGGTAATTTCTAATTATAGCGTTGACGGTATTCATTTTGACGATTACTTTTATCCCACCACCGACGCTTCATTTGACAGCCTTTCGTATGAAGCGTACACCGGAGGTAATCAAAACCCTATGTCGCTAGCAGATTTTCGCAGAGCTAACGTTAATTCGCTTATAAGCGGATGCTATACCGCAATTAAGTTTTACAATAAGGATATAGAGTTTAGCATAAGCCCTACCGCCTCGATAGATAAAAACTATAATGGGTATTTTGCCGATATTGAGGCGTGGGTGGAAAATTCTTGCGTGGATAGAATAATACCTCAGCTTTATTTCGGCTTTGAATATCCCGATAAAAATTTTAGATTTGATACGCTCTTAAAGGATTGGAAAGAGCTTTTTGAAAATTATGATACAAAGCTGACAATTGGTCTTGCCGTCTATAAAATAGGAACAGACGCAGAGCCCGATTGCTTAGAATGGCAAGAAAAGACCGATATACTAAAAAGACAGGTGGAATTAATAGATAAGGATAAAACACTTAGCGGCTACGTGTTCTTTTCGTATTCCTATCTCTTTTCAGAGGATGAGCAAATAAAAAAATCGACCAAGGATTTAATATAAAAAGAACTACGGCTATCGGAATTTCCGATAGCCGTAGTTTTAATCTTTATTTTGTAAACAAAGCTCTATACCTAAAACACCGTACAGTTTTTGTTGTTCTTTAGAATAATACTTTTTCATATCATCAGGTGTCGCTTGTGTTACGTTTTTGCTGGTATATCCGCATTTAAGCAAGGGCAAAGATTTGTACAACTCATCAAAAGAATTAAATTTATGTAATTTTAAGACCTTGGTGCTAAGCGTTTCGCCGCTTGAAGCGTTTGTGAAAACAATAGTATCTCCTACGTTTATTTGCTGACGCTTTTCATCAAACAAACGAAGCTCTATCGTTTTTTGCCCACTTTTTATCATCTTGAAAGGGGAGGGATTAAGCTTCATATTATGATTTGCCGGTTTACGGTACAAAAGCACACAGCACTCCACGTGATCGGTATGAGGAAACATATCGACAGGTTGAATTTTGCGAACGTTATAGCCTTTACGGATAAAATATTTCAAATCGCGGGCAAGTGTTTCGGGATTGCAAGAAACGTAGACCACGCGTTTTGGTGCGAGGGTTGCTACCGAATCAATGAATTTTTCGGTGCTTCCGGCACGAGGCGGGTCCATAATGACCACGTCAACCTTTTCACCAGCTGCCGCCATTTCCACCATAAAATCACCCGCATCGGCAGTGTAAAACTCGATATTTTTAATACCGTTGCGTCTTGCGTTAAATTTAGCATCCTTTACAGCGTCGACACTTAGTTCTACTCCAATAACCTTATGGGCATTTTTTGAGGCTAAAATTCCTATCGTACCCGTACCGCAATATGCGTCAATTACGGTTTCCTTACCCGATAGCTCCATAAATTCAAGAGCCTTTTTGTAAAGCTTTGTGGTCATAACAGGATTTACCTGATAAAAGGATTTGGGCGAAATACGGAAAACATTATCAAAAATAGTATCCTCGATATAACCCTCACCATAGAGGGTTATGTTTTTCTCGCCTAAAACAAGGCTTGTGAATTTATTGTTTACGTTTTGAACTATTGTTGTGATTTCGGGGTGCCTTTGTAAAAGGGCGTTAATAAACGAACGGCTCGACGGAAAAATCACACTACCCGTTACAAGCACAACCATTACTTGACCTGTATAATATCCCTTACGCACTAAAACGTGGCGCAAAAAACCGGTCATATTATTTTCGTCAAACGGTTTTAACTTAAACGATTTTAAAAGCTTGCGAATAGTAACGATAATCGCATCAGCACCGCTATCTTCAATCATACATTCATCAATCGGTACGATTTTGTGGGTTGACGACTGATAAACACCCGAAATTATACCCGTTCTGTCCTTACTGAAAGCGGCTTGAACTTTACAGCGGTAATGGGTTGGATTTTCCATACCAATAATTTCCTTGACCCGACAAAATTTACCGAGCAGCTTTATGCACTTTATTTGCTTATATTTAAGTTGTTCGGGATAGGTCATATTTTGCAAATGACACCCACCGCACTTTTTATAGTGCGGACAGCCGTTTCCCTTGCCAACCTTTACGGTCGGCTTTTTGATATTATTTTGCATTATTTTCTCCTTAACAAAAGTGCCACAGTTTCACAGTGTGCAGTTCTTGGAAACAAGTCACAGGGGGTATATTCTTTAAGCGTGTAGCCAAGCTCAGTGAAAAGCTTGATATCACGGGCGAGTGTTGACGGGTCACAGGAAACGTAGACTATTTTTTCGGGAGAAAAATCGTTTGCCACGGTTTTTACAAGTGATTCATCACAGCCCTTTCTCGGTGGGTCTAAAATAACCACGTCGGGAGAAAGACCTCTGTTTTTAAGGTCCTTTGCGGCGGTGGCGGCATCCGCGCAAATAAAGTCTGCATTTGAAAATCCGCCGTTTGAAGCATTCTTTTTAGCATCTTCTACAGCCTCGGGTATAATTTCTACACCGATTATCTTTTTAGCCTCATCTGCCATAGAAAGACCTATGGTACCTGCACCGCAGTAAAGGTCTAATATTATTTTATCCTTAGGCTCTGCGTATTCCTTGGCGGTATTATAAAGTATTTCTGTCATATCGTGATTAACCTGATAAAAGGATAGAGGAGAAATAGAAACTTTAACACCGCAAAGGGTGTCGGAAAGCGTATCGCTGCCGTAAAGGATTAAGCACTCGCTTCCTAAAACAACGTTGGTTTTTTGTTTGTTTTTATTTATCTGCAGGCTTTTAAACTTTTCACCAAGCGCTGATTTAAGCGCTTTAATCAAGCTATCTGAGAAGGGAAGTTTATCTCCGTTAATAACTACTACCGCCATAATATCCCTGAGTGATGAACAGCGCAGATAAAAATGTCTTACAAGACCCTTGTGGGTTTCTTCCGAGTATATAGAAATATTTTTTTCTTTAATCCAATTTTCAAATACGTTTATAGCGGTGTCGAATTCCTTTGGCTGTAAAAGGCAGGTATTACACGGCACTATTCTGTGCGAATGGGTAGAATAAAAACCTACTTTGCCTTCTTCACTTACAGGGTACTGCGCTTTATTACGGTAAAAAAAGGGGGATAACGCTTTTATAGGCTGTGGCGCTAAATCTATGCCGCCTATTCGCTTTATACAGTTATACACTGAGTTTTGTTTAAAGTTTAGCTCACTCTCATAGCTTATGTGCCTGAAAGCACAACCACCGCACCTTGAAAAAACCGGACAATCAGGCTCGGTTCTGTCCTCAGAAGGAGCAAGAATTTCCTCTATTTTTCCAAAGGCATAGTTTTTCTTTAGTTTTACTATTCTTACCGTTAAGCTATCGCCGATAGCGGAATTCGGCACGAAAACAGCAAAGCCCTCATATCTTCCGATACCGAAGCCTTTATCGGTGTAGTCGGTAATGTTTAGTTTAATTATATCGTTCTTCTTCATCATATCAGTATTTTTTAGGTATTACGTTTCCGTCTTGGTCAACAAAGCCTTCGCCCTCTAAAGCACCCTCTTTAAACAGAGAAACACCGTTTCTGCAATCGTAAAAGCCGCCGTGGCAAACGTCAAGCGGAATACTGTTTATAACGGCAACGTCGTTGTTAGCCCAGATAACCTCAACCGAGTCTATTCCTGTTTGCCAAAATACGTTAGAGGTTTTGTCTTTTGTTTTAACCTCGGCTCTTACGGCACTGCCAAGTGAATTTTCAACACAGTAAACGTTAATTACTTTATCGCCTGTAGGTGAGCTTACGGTGGATATAATCTTACCCTGAGGAAGCTTATTTATATCTGCAAAAAGACTGCTTTTAACGGTGAAAAATAAATTAACTAAGGTTATAACAAGTGTAAAAACGTAAATCATTATAAACAACGGCTTAGTTTTCATAAAGCTCCCTCCTTAAAAATTGCGTGTATTTTCTTGAGTCAGGTTTAAATTATATCCTGTAACCGAGTAGCGTGCATGAACCGTTAAGGCGCACAAGAAATATGGCAGGGTAAAAATAATCGGTACTACGAAAAGGCTAAGCAACAGGTATCCTAAAAAGCTGAATATCAGTGACCACAGCTCACCCGACGAGCGACGCGCTATTACACTTGCCATGTGAATAGCCTCGTCAACCGACATATCGTCGTTAGCCACCAAAAGAAATGGCGCCAGGTAGTAGCGAAGCATTAAAACAAATATTGCAAGGGCTGCCATACCTATTAAGAATGATAAAAGTGCACCGAGGCTTTCACTCCAAAGCGGTATATCGACGTTTAAAAGGTCAAAAAAGAAATCGCTGGTAATAAGCTTTACTATACCTGCGGGTATAAAGCATAATACCGAATAGAAAATAAATCTTGCCAAAAGGTCAAGAATCAGTCTCATCGCCCTTTTGTAGGCTTTAAAGCAGGAAAAGTAAATAAATATTTCCTGAACACCCAGTACGTTTTCAAAAACAAGGTTTTTGAAAAATCTTATAAGCCCTAAAAAAAGCGGACAAACAAGAAATAGATTCAATAAAAGCCAAAGGATAAAAACTATATTATCTTTAAGAATTGATGAAAGTAAGGAGGTGGCGAATGATATAATTATGATTGGCAGAATAAAGACAATAGTAGACGTACAGGCAATTAGCCAACGTCCTTTAAGTGCCGCCTTTGCGGAGCTTTTTACAGCCTTAGACGGTATTGCCACTTTTTTCACTCCTTTTAAATATTAAAGTGTTTTAAGCTTGGCAAAGTTTGCCATAAGCTTTTTTGTGCCTGTATTTTCAAATGCAATTTCGAGCAAGGTATCACTGCCCATTGGGGTTGCCTTTATTATCATTCCCTTGCCGAAGGTGTTATGAACAACAGTTTGTCCTGCTACAAAGCTGCAGGAATTGGATTTTGGTTTAGAAAAGGAACTGTTACCAAACGACGTCGGCGCACTTCTTTGAAGCTTTGGCGCAAAGTCGTTATTAGCATAACTATTACTGCTCTTTTGGTGAGAAGCAAAGAAACCGCCTCTTGTATCGGAAGTATCGTTTCGGTATTTAATCGGTATTTCGTTTAGGAAGCGTGACGGCGCATTTCTTGTTGTAGAGCCGTAGAGCATACGCGAAGAGGTGGTTGTAATGGTAAGCTTTTGCTTTGCTCTTGTC
>JAZLAD010000156.1:0-7228 GCA_045613005.1 Acutalibacteraceae bacterium
TTTAAACCGACAGCAGAGCGAATTATAATACGGTAAAATTCGTTCGGGTCACCAACTGTAAATGCACAATTTATCATTCCCTGTGTACTGTTTTTAAGTTCAAATATCCTTTCGGCTTTTATACTTCCGTCAGCATTATATTGTCTGAAAACAGGCCAAAGAATTCTTTCATCGTTAGTTACTACACGAGTTCTTACGTCATCTGAAACACCGTCAAGATTTACACTAAAATCAAATCTTAATTCAACAATATCCCCCACTTGAACGTTTGGAATTTTAAATCGGGCAGGACCGAATTCGTCCCAATTAGTAGTGTATCCAGAGCCTGCTTTTAGCAAACCGTATTTAAGACCTGTGCATTTATATATATTTTTTGTGTAGGTATCAATATAAAGGCTTCCTACCTCGCCCTTTATTGCACTTGTAGGTGCGCCCTCGCCCGTTATACAGGCTGCTCCTTCCTCACCTGAGTCACCGTTAAAGAGACCGTTATCAGCATCGTCTCTTACCGACTGTGCAATATCCTTTGCTTCGTTCATAAGCGCTACAATCTGCGCATATTCGTCAGGTGTCGGGTCTTTGGGCGCTACGCCCTTTTCATAACCGCTTTTAATTACAGCAACAAAGCCGTTTGCAGTAGTAGCCAACGTCTCACCCTCGTTGCCGAACACCGAAACGGAAAAGCCCGGAAAGTGTAACACCTCGTGTGGAATGTAGCATTCGTTTTCTGATAGGCAAAGCGGATTGCTCTTATCTAAGACTACCGACACTGCCCTTCCGCCATTTTTGAAAACTGCTGTTTTTGCGTAATTATCCCAAAATTTCGGGAAAGTAAACCGTACGGTTTCATATTTCACGCTATCAGAAACAGCATTTTTTGAAATCATTATTTTATGATTTTCGAGTATCTGAGCTTCTATCATACAAATCCTCCTTTAATTTTGCTTTCGCCTTTCTTCTCTTAATGGGGATAAGTGCGACATTCACCGCCGTTTTTAATATGCAAAGCATTGACATAAAAGTAAATTTTGGATATAATTAATTTTAAAAGGTTTATTTACAAGGGGGAAGAAGGGCAAAATGAAAAACATAAACATTCCGAATATTATAACTTCCATGCGAATACTCGGTGCTGTTATAATGCTGTCTTTACCCTATCCCAAAACGGCTTTTTTGGTGCTTTATACACTTTGCGGAATAAGCGACGTGCTTGACGGTATGGTAGCCCGTTTAACCGCAACGCAGAGCGAATGGGGAGCTAAGTTTGACAGTGTTGCAGACCTTCTTTTCTACGCCGCAATGCTTATAAAAATAATACCCACACTTATTAAAAGCCTTGATTTTTTAGTGTGGATATTTGCAGGAATTGTAATTCTTATCCGCTTATCGTCATACGTTTTAGCCGCAATAAAATACCGTAAATTCGCTTCACAGCATACATATCTTAACAAGCTGACGGGCTTTGCCGTTTTTTGCCTTCCATACCTTTTGGTAATTACCGATGTGCACAACGTTGTTGCCATCTTGGTTTGTACAGTTGGTTTTCTGGCTTCTCTTGAAGAATTTATTTTACACATTGTTTCATCAAACTACGACACCTCGCGCAAAACTTTATTATTTATTAAAAAATAAAAGGTGAACCCTAAATGAATGATATAAAAACTATAGTTGCTCATAATATTGCAGAGCTTAGAAAAGCCGCAAATATGACCCAGTTAGAACTTGCTGAAAAACTGAATTATTCCGACAAAGCGGTATCTAAATGGGAACACGGAGATTCTATTCCCGACGTTACCGTGCTTTTGGAAATAGCCGATTTATTCGGTGTAACGCTTGATTTTCTGGTGCGCACGGCACATACACCCGACGAAATAAAAAAGCGCTTTGTAAAACCGCGTAAATACAGCCGCAGAGCAATTATGCTTTTATCCATACTTTGCGTTTGGTTTTTAGCCGTGCTTTCGTTTATTTTGGTTTCTCTTATTTGGTCAAGCGCTCAGCACGTGTGGCTTGCCTTTATCTACGCAATACCTGTTTCGGCTGTGGTTTGGCTTGTTTTAAACAGTGTTTGGTTTAACAGAAAGGTAAACTATCTTATCATTTCGCTTTTAATGTGGACCGCTATTTTATCCATTCACCTATCCTTTCTTCTGGCAGGGCATAACACCGGTCTTATTTACATAATAGGAGTACCAAGTCAGTTAATAATTCTTGTTTGGTCCTTTCTTAAAAAACGCTCTAAAAAATAAGTTGAACAAACAAAAAAATCACCTTTCTAAAAAGGTGATTTTTTGTTTTAAATATACTTTTCTGCAAGAGCGTATTTTTGCTTGTAAAGTTTTTCCATCTCGGCGTAGGACTCGTCCTCTTGCTTAATATCGTGCAGATATGAGTGAAGGTCGAGCTTTTCTTTTTGACCAATTTCTATTAAGCATCCTGCGATATTAGAGCAATGGTCAGACACACGCTCAAGATTGGTTATAATATCCGATAAAATAAAGCCGTTTTCTATAGAGCAGAGATTGTTTTGAAGTCTCTTGGTATGACGGTATTTAATCTGGTCACGAAGATTATCGATAACCTCCTCCAAAGGCTCTACGAGGGAAGCCTGCTTATAGTCGGATTTCGCGAAAGATTCATCGGTTATAGTAAGAATTTCGTCTAAAGCAGAGAGCATAATACCTAGCTCGTCCTTAGCATAATCTGAGAAAACAACACCCTTATCCTTCATCTCTAAAACAGATTCCATAATGTTAACGGCATGGTCTGAAATTCGCTCAAAGTCGCCTATCATATGGAGATATTTGGTAACGTCGGCACCCTCGTGCTCGGTTATCGGTCTTGAAGATAATTTAACCAGATATGAGCCTAGTTCATCCTCGTAAACATCAACAAGCTTTTCTTCCTTTGCTATTTCGTCGGCTTTCTTTTGGTCAAAATTATCAAGCAACGAATGCGACTTTTTAAGAGAACCCGTAGCCAAAGACGACATCTGCATTAATACGATTTTTGCATTTTCAAGTGCTACTGAAGGTGTGTCAAGCAGACGCTCGTCAAGCTTAGCGGTAAACTTGTCCCCCTTCTTATCGTCACCCTTAATAGTGAGATAAGCAAGCTTTTCAAGGAACTTGGTAAACGGCCATAAAAGCACTACCGAAACTATCTTGAATACCGAGTGAATAATTGCTATGTCCCACATATTTGTTGTTGTTTTGTTTGCCCAGGTGAATATATCTACTACTCCCGTTTCTCTCAAAGCAAAACCTATTATATAGTAAAGTGCAAGCCATAAAACAACGCCTATAACATTAAAATATAGGTGGACAGCAGCAGCTCTCTTACCGTTTTTGTTAGCACTTACAGATGAAATCATTGCGGTAATACAAGTACCGATGTTCTGACCTAAAACTATAGGCATAGCCGTTCCGTAAGAAATGGCACCCGTAACCGTAAGCGCTTGTAAAACACCGACCGAAGCAGAAGATGACTGAACGATAGCTGTAAAAACAGCACCTACTAAAACACCTAAAATCGGATTATTAAACAGTAATAAAATCTTAGCAAACTCAGGACTTTCTTTAAGGCCTGAAACAGAATCGGACATAAGTGACATGCCGACCATAAGCACCGCAAAGCCCATAAGAATTGTTCCCATATCGGTATGCTTCGTCTTTTTCGCAAACATAATAAGACAAATACCAATAAGCGCTAAAATGGGCATCCAGGCATCAGGCTTTAGGTAGCTTAAAAATGCTGTTGCGTCGGAACCGCCCTCAATTCCGTTGAGTGCTGTAAGCCAAGCTGTAACGGCAGTACCAACGTTAGCGCCTATAATAACGCCTACAGCCTGAGAAAGAAGCATTGTGCCTGAATTTACAAAGCCTACAACCATAACAGTTGTAGCTGATGATGACTGAATAATCGCCGTAACACCGAGTCCCAGCAAAAAGCCTTTTAGTTTGCTTGAGGTTAACTGACCTAAAATTGATTTAAGCTTTCTGCCTGCACTTTTCTTTAGTCCGTTGCCCATTAAATCCATACCGTAAAGGAAGAGCGCAAGACCGCAAATAAGCGATAAAATATCGAATATTCCCATTTTTTCATCTCCTGTATTTTTATTTATATGCAAAAGACTCTGGTTTGAATCTGTATCTTTTAAAATCAGAAGCCGATATTAACCAATCTAATTATATTTGAATTTGATAATTTTGTCAATAAAAAAGGAAGGCACTTTTTAGTGTCTTCCCATATTTAAACAATATTTTCAAAATTTATTTGTGTATTTAAAAAATTTTGTATATCCTTTTTGCTTTTAAAAATCGAATAGGCGATTAAAAGCTTTGTATATGCGGTTTCTTTAGTTGTGCCGAAAAGGAAATTTATGTTTTTACCGTTTACGGTATGGTTTGCCATAATAGGCACGGTTTCGTAAACTTCGCCCGTGAGTTTTGACGGTGAAATATAAACGTCTAAATCGGGATTCTGATTTTGAGCGAACTCAAACATTGAAAGAATAGAATAAACTCCGTTTTGGGTACAGGCAGTACCCGAATGATAGCTTCCGTGAAGAATGGCTGAATAGTTAGAAAAATCAAATATATCATATCTTAATCCAACGTAAGGCTCTATCATAAGTACACAGCTTTTAAGTTCTACATCATCTAAATTTTCTACAATCTGCTTCCTTTTTTCACTTGGATAAAGCCTTTGTATTTTTTTAAAATAATGCTGATAATTTTCCTTAGCTATATCGGTAATATCCATAGCGCCGACGCTGTAAAAATCATCCGAATAATTTTCACACTGTGTTATCCTTGAGGCTAGGTGCAAATACATTCTGTTATCGGATATATTTTTATACGTTACATAAACGTTTGGCTCTATACCTTCGCAAATGCACTCTACTGCAGCTCTGAAATTTTCGTTGCCGTTAGCCTTTTCTGAGGTTAGTCTGGCATTACTTGAAACAAAGAACACAGGTATATTTGTATGGCTAAGAAGGATAGAAAAAAGAGATGCGGAAAAGGCAAGGGTATCAGTACCGTGTGCGAAAACAACACCGTCATATTCCTTGACTATTTCTTTGCGGTAGGTGGCTATTATTTTATTCCAAGCGTCTACCGTCATATTCTCACTAAGTATAAATAAATTTTCGCTAAGCTCTATTTCTACCTCATTGGCAAAAGGCGAAGAAGATGCTAAAAAGTTTGTCTTTAGCATTACACCTGCCGTTTTGCTTATAGACAGCGTGTTATTTTTATCAAGGGCGGTACAAATTGTACCGCCCACTAATATCAATAATATCTTTTTCATATTATTTAAGTTTATCTTCTAAAATCTGTTTGATTACTGCAGGCTCTGCCGCACCTTTAAGCTCCTTCATACAAGAGCCGAAGAGTGCCTGTAAAGCCTTAACCTTACCGCTTCTGTAATCTTCAACAGCCTGTGGATTATTAGCTATAACTGTATCCACAGTAGTTTCAATAGCCGAAGCATCAAACTTCTTATCAAAGCCCTGCTCCTTGCAGTATGCTACAGGGTCAACGTCGCTTTCAACCACAGCAATAAGAATCTTCTTACCTGCATTGCGGTTAATATCGCCGCTGTTTACCATTTTGATAATTTGAGTTAACTTTTCAGGCGACATATTGAAACTATCAAAGCTCTGACCGTCCTTACGCAAGATTCCTGCAAGGTCGGTTAAAATCCAAGCGGTAGCATCCTTCATATCAAGGCCTAAAGCTACAACGTCATCAAGAAGCTTTGCTATCTTATGGTTAGAGATAAGCATTTCGATTTCCTTATCGGAAATACCGGCTTCTGCATACTCTACTGCCCTATCGTCAACCGCCTGAGGCTTGTTAGCCTTAATTTGCTCAAGCCATTCGTCATCAATAACAATAGGCATTAGGTTTGCATCGGGGAAATAGCGATAGTCAGCCTCAGTCTCCTTGTTACGCATAGCAAAGGTCTTACCGCTAACGTCGTCAAAACGTCTGGTTTCCTGAACTAACTCCTCGGTTTCGTATTCAATAGCATCAATATGGCGCTGTGACTCATAGTTTATAGCCTTTTCAATAGCATCAAAAGAGCTCATATTCTTGATTTCAGTACGAACGCCGAATTCCTCGCTGCCCTCAGGACGAACAGAAATATTAACGTCGCAACGCATTGCGCCCTCTTCACATTCCGAAATACCACCCGCACGGAACATGGATTTAAGCTTTGTAAGGTATGCTACTACCTCCTCAGCGCTTCTGAAATCAGGCTGAGTAACGATTTCGATAAGCGGTACACTTGTACGGTTAAAATCAACGTAAGAAAAGCTTCCGCTGTGAACTAATTTTCCCGCATCTTCTTCCATATGAATCTGCTTGATTCTGATATCTCTTACACCGCCTGCACTCTTTACAGGAACTAAACCGTTTGTGCAGATAGGGTGGTTAAGCTGTGTTATCTGATATGCACAGGGAAGGTCAGGATAATAATAGTTTTTCTTATCAAAGGTGGTGTAGCGGCTGATTTCGCAGTTGAGCATTAAACCTGCTGTTACTGCCAGTTCTACAACACGCTTATTCATAACAGGAAGCATACCAGGCATACCCGAACAAGCAGGGCATACACAGTCGTTCGCTTCTTTTGCGGAGGAATGGCCGCCGCAGGAACAGAAAATTTTAGAGTTTGTATCAAGCTCTACGTGGGTTTCAAGACCGATTACAACTTCGTATTTCATACTTAGGCCTTCCTTTCTGCTGTATTTGCAAGGCTTAAAAGTGTGCTCTCGGAAAATGCCTTACCGACAAGCTGTACGCCACCGCAAACAAGAGACGGAGCGCCAATAAGGTTTGCAAGGGATACAAATTCGCCTTCTTTAAACACCTTACCGAATGCCTCGCTTATATCGTAAGAATTAAATTCTAAGGTGCTTACCGCAGGGGTTAAAACTGCATCGTACTGATTGCAAAGTGCCTCAAACTGCTCTGCTATAATACGGCGGACTTTGAGTGATTTCTGATAGCAATCCTTGTAGCGATTTTTAGAAAGCACGTCAGAGCCGTACAGAATAACCGACTTTGTAAGGAAATTAAAACCTTCGGTTCTTGAATTTACGTACAATTCGTCAATATTTCTATACTTTTCGGCTCTGTGACCGTATTTTACACCGTCATAACGAGATACGTTATTACAGGTTTCGGCGGTCATTAAAATCTGCCAAGCAACGTTTGCG
>JAZLAD010000157.1:0-5228 GCA_045613005.1 Acutalibacteraceae bacterium
GGTTCTGAAATCAAGGCTTTTCTTGACCACCCTGATTTTAAAAAGGAGTTAAACGAGGAAGCACTGGCGCACTATCTTTCCTTCCAGTATTCACCTACAGAGGAAACCTTCTTTAAAAACGTGTTCAAGCTTCCCCCCGCACACTATTTCACATATAAAGACGGCGAAATGCAAAAGACACGCTATTTCCGTCCTAATTTTAACGAAGAAAGCGGCGTACTCGAATATTTTGCAGATAAAACCGATGCGGCTGTAAGAGAATCGGTAAAGGCGCATAAAATTGCCGACGTTGAGGTGGGCTCATTCCTCTCCAGCGGTATCGATTCAAGCTATATTGCAGAGGCGGCTCAGGTTGACAAAACCTTTACAGTAGGCTTTGAAAGTCCTGACGGTGACCGTTACAACGAAATCCACTTCGCAAAGGAATTTGCTAAGACTATAAAGGTAGAAAATATTGCAAAGGTTATAACGCCCGAGGAATATTGGTCTAATTTCCCTAAAATTCAGTATCATATGGACGAGCCTTTAGCCGACCCTGCCGCTATCGCGCTTTACTTTGTAAGTAATTTAGCATCGCAGTACGTTAAGGTTGTAATGTCGGGCGAGGGAGCAGACGAATTGTTTGGCGGATATAGAATTTATCAGGAGCCTATAACCGTTACTGCCTATGATTCATTACCTTTTGCACTTCGAAAACTTATCGGTAAAATTTGCTCATTCCTACCTCAGAAGCACGGTATTAACTACCTTGTAAGAAGGGGTAAAACAATAGAGGAGCGCTTTATCGGTAACGCAAATATTTTCTCTCTTAAAGAGCGAAATTCTATTTTAAAGAGTGAAATTGCTAAAAATGCTTGTTCACCGCAAAAACTGTGTCAGAAGTTTTATAAAGAGGTTGAGGGTAAGGACGATATTACCAAGATGCAGTACCTCGATATAAATATGTGGCTGATGGGCGATATTCTTTTAAAGGCTGATAAAACCAGTATGGCAAATTCGTTAGAGCTTCGAGTTCCGTTCCTTGATAAGAACGTTATGAAGCTTGCCGAGACTATTCCGCTAAATTCAAGGGTTAGCACCGTTTCAACCAAGTTAGCACTGCGTAAAGCGGCTGAAAAAACCCTGCCAAGACGCACAGCTACAAAGGATAAGCTAGGCTTCCCCGTGCCTATCAGAGTATGGCTTAAAGAGGACGTTTATTACAATATGGTGAAGGAGGCGTTCACAAGCTCGGCTGCAAACAAGTATTTCGATACCGAAAAGCTAGTGGCACTGCTTGACCTTCACAGAAGCGGTAAGGCTGACGTAAGCCGCAAAATCTGGACGGTTTACACCTTCTTAGTATGGTACAGACGCTTCTTCGAAGAGGAAGCCTGATAAAGTGAAAAATTCTGTTATATAGAGGTTTTAAAATGTATACTTCCTTTGCTGAAAATTACGACCTGCTTATGCAGGACGTGGATTATAAGGAAAGAACTGAATATTTACTGTCGGTTTTTGAAAAGTATTCCAATAAACCAACACTTCTCTTAGACCTTGCCTGTGGAACAGGCGGCTTTTCAAACGAGTTTGCAAAGAAAGATATTCAGGTCATAGGCGTTGATATTTCACCCGAAATGTTAAATGTTGCAAGGGAGAAAAGCGAAAAGGAGAATTCGGACGTTTTATATCTTTGTCAGGACGCTGCCGAACTCGATTTATACGGCACTGTGGACGGTGCCGTTTGCTGTATGGATAGCATTAACCATATAACCGAAAGGGAGGTTTTAAGAGAAGCCTTCAAAAAAGTATCGCTGTTTTTAGAACCCGAATGCCTTTTTGTGTTTGACGTTAACACCTTATATAAACATAAAGAGGTTTTAGGCGATAATACCTTTGTTATAGAAGAGGAAAATATTTACTGCGTTTGGCAAAACGAATATTTTGAAGACGAGGCACTGACAGAAATAACCCTTGATTTCTTCAAAAAACTGGATAACGGACAGTATGAGAGGACAGAACAGTTTATCGAGGAAAGGGCATACAGCACAGAGGAATTGACAGATATGCTTCAAAATGCGGGATTTTCACTTGAAGCGGTGCTCAGCGATATGAGCTTTGAGCCATTAAAGGCACAATGCGAACGCGCTGTTTTCGTAGCAAAAAAGATAAAATAAAAAAGTTTTAAAAATTTTTAAAAAAATGCTTGACAAAAGGATAACTCGGTGATATAATAGCATCGTTGTCCGAAAGATAACAAAATAGTTGGTGTTGATTGCGGTGAGGGTCCACCCGTTCCCATTCCGAACACGGAAGTTAAGCTCACTTGCGCTGAAGATACTTGGCGGGCAGCTGCCCGGGAAAATAAGTAGATGCCAACATAAAAAACACGCTTCGTAAGAAGCGTGTTTTTAGTTTTGTTGCTTTGCAGTGATATTCGGCATTCGCCGAGTGATATTGCCTTCGGCAGTCCGAAAACATATTGATAAAGCGTAGGGGAGGGGTTGCCCCTCCCGAATGTTACGCAAAAGTGCTATTTGTTATTTTCCTTTTATTCTTTAGCCTGTAATTTTGCATTTTGCATTTATATATAATGTGTGCTGAAAAATCCTTTAATGCCATATTTATTTTTGCAACTTACAATTTGATTGTTGATAGTAAATATTGGGTTTAGTGATAAATTGTGCAAATTGACCAATATCGCAAAATGCACAAAAAACTTTTTATAATTTGTGTTGTTTTTTTGGAAAAAATCCTTGATTTTTATATTGCAGAATGTTATAATAAACCAAACCGCATAGTAGCGGTATGTTTTCGTTTCCCTAAAAGGTGTTGCGAAACACCTAAAAAAATCTTCGGCAATATGCCGGTTAGGAGTTTTAATGATGAAAAAAATTTCCAAACTTTTAGCTGTTGTATTGGCTGTTGCAATGCTTATTTGCCCTGCAATGTGCCTCACATCAATGGCTGAAACCTCAACTGATGCTTACACACTTAATTATGCTGACGGTGTTTTAACCGTTAACGTTGCCCCAGGCGAAGATTTCCTCGTATCACTTCTTAAGATCGATATTGAAGGCTACATTGTTGACGAGGATAACATTGCTGTTACTACCGAAGAAGGCGTATCATTCTCTGCTAACCCAAGCTATGAGAACGGCGTTCTTACCCTTCTTTTAGCTTCTAAAGAGGCTGCTAACGTTCACCTCGTTTCAAGCGCTACCGTTACAATCCCTGCTACCAAGGATGAAAGCGCTAGCAAGTATTACATAGCTCTTACAAACATTCAGGTTGCTACAACAGGCACAGCAGACGCTCCTGATTCTTTCATAGCTATCGACGGCGTTAACGCTGACGGTGCTGTTGCAAACGTAGTTCCTGTTGTTAATGAAACAGCTGGTCCTGCTTTAGACGAAGCAATCGAGATTTCGACTCATACAATTGCTATCGGCGAAACAATTGGTGTTGGTTTTAGATTTAAACTTTCTTCTTTAAATTCTGAATATGCTTCTTACAAACTCGATATTAAGAGAACCACTACAACTGGTGACTTTAACTTCAGCTATGCATATGACACATTAACAACTTATAACAAGATTGCCGCTCAGGATGCTATTGCTTTCGGCACCTATTATGGTATTGAGTTGTTCTCACTTACTGCTCCTCTTGAGTACACATTACGTTGCTTCGATGCTGAAGGCAACGAGGTTGCATACTCTAAGACATTCACAACAACACTTGCTGACGTAGCTGTTGCTTATCATAACTTAAGCACAACCAGTAACGCAATTAAGAAGGTTATGGCTGACTTAATTCAGGTTGGCGCTGCTGCATTAAACCACTTTACAGCTAACAGAACAAAGGCTGTTGATTACTCAACACTTCCAGTTCCTACAATTGATTCTGCATTCACTACAACTACACTCGGTTCACTTGCTTCTTATAACACATCGTCAGGTGTTAAAGTAACTATTACCGGTGCTATTCAAACAAGCCCATATTTCAACATGCGTTTCTCAGAAAATGTTGCTAATAAGGATCAGTATAAGTTTGAAGTATCTTTCTACAATGCGCTTACTAAGAAAACAGATACATACACTGTTACTTCAGCTGATATGGTAGGTAATACAACTACTATTTCTACCAAGCTTACAACATTCCCAATCTTTGCTACAAATGCTGACGTTACCTTCACACTCTACAAGAACAATTCTGTAGTTGGTACACAGCACTACTGTCTTGAGAAATATATTGCTGATACTATGGCAACAACAAAGAGCGAGACTCTTAAAACTCTATTACAAGAAGTTGGCGAATTATCTCAGTCGATTCGTACAGCTAGAAAGATCTAGTTTTTAAAACCAGATAACATTTTTAGATAAATGTTAAATTTTATTGTATTGTGTGGTGTAAAAGTAAATGAAGGCTACATTAGAAGTTTTAAAGCTCGAGGTAAAAGATATCGTTACAACTTCAGAACCTGCAGTTTGTGACTATGAAGCTTGCCCAGGTCTTGAGTGGGATCCATATGCAATGGAAGGCTAATTGGTAACTTTTACAGAAAGGCTCATTTCCGCAAGAGAAATGAGCCTTTCGTTTATTATAATTTAGATGGATAGGTTGAGTTATGGAAATAATAAGAAAACCGGTAGATTTCCGTATTATGTCGCTTGGTAAACAGCAGATAGTAGAAACTGAAAAATACAGGTCCCTTACATTTTCTACCCACGTTGAGGTAGAGAAAGGTTTGCTGTTATATAATAATCTTACAGACGAATTGATACTTTTATCTAACGAAGAAAAGGAAGCTTTAAAAGCTTTTGATACGAAAAACGATATTTGCAAACAATTGATTGAAAAATGGTATTACGTTCCCGAAGCTTGTTCCGACGTAAAGCTTGCTAATGACCTATCTAATTTTATGAGCTTTATGTCAGGCTCTGACGTTAACGGAGCTGAAATTTACAAGTATACAATTTTCCCAACAACAGATTGCAACGCACGTTGTTTTTATTGCTATGAAAAGGACGTGAAGAAGATTCATATGTCCGATAAGGTTGCCGAAGATTCTGCTGATTATATTATTAAGCATTGCGGCGGTAAAAAGGTAATTATCCGCTGGTTTGGCGGTGAGCCTTTATATAACAGCAGAGCGATAGATATTATTTCTGAAAAATTAAGAGATGCAAACGTTAAATATACTTCGGCAATGATAACAAATGGTTATTTGTTTGATGATCAAATTATTG
>JAZLAD010000158.1:0-3041 GCA_045613005.1 Acutalibacteraceae bacterium
CGTCTACTCTCTATTATATATCCGTGCTCGGGAGTAAAGCGTGAAGAGAGCACGTAATTTATTTGACTAGGCGCACAGCCGATATCGTTTGCAAACTCGTTTCGCTGAATTTCGGCTATATTTTCATCCGATTCATTTAAAATTCTCAATATTTCAGATGTTATTAAATCACTTATTCTCATAATTTTTCTCCTTTTGACCTTCCTTGACCTTTATTATAACGAAAAGGTCAGGAAAAGTCAATAATCATTTTGTAAACTTTTTGTTAAGTCTTAAGTAACACAATTTTTAAACTCAACATAGTATGTGATGAAAGACAAAAAGGAGGTCTTCATATGTGTAACAACGGTTTCGGTGGTAACTGCAGTTGGATTCTTATCCTCATCCTCATCCTCGTATGCTGCTGCGGTAATGGTAACAGCGGTTGCGGCGTTAGCAGCAACGACTGTGGTTGCGGCTGCGGTTGCTAATTTAAGGCAATTTGCTAAAACCTAAATTTGGGAGCCTCCGAAGGTAACTTCGGAGGCTTTGATTTTTAAAAATTTTTAACCATTTAAAAGTTTTTACATATGATATATTGAAGTTTAACTTCAAATCAAAAATAGGAGGCAATTTATATGGCAGAGATAAAAAATAACTGTCCTGTAGACGATTGCGGATTTAAAGAAGCAGTTTGTATAGACGCCGGTAGGGTCTATGATTCCTGTTGCGATCGCGACTGTCTAGAGGATTTGCGATGTTTTTTTACTGCCGAAGCTCAGGCTTACATTGATAGAGCAATAAGCGTGAGACTGAAATCGGCAGAGGTACTTAATGTTTTAATTGACGTTCAAGCTGTTAGCTTTAACAAAGGCTTTTATTCCTGCGACCTTACCTTCTTCTTCCTATTAGACTTTGATGTTTTCTTAACACCAAATTCTTGTCCTACTCAGGTTGTAGGTATCTCCTCGTTTAATAAAAAGGTTATCCTCTTTGGCAGTGACGGTAATGTAAAGGTATTCACAAACACAGTTCCTGACGTAGCTAATAATTGTGATAATAGCTCGGTTAGAGTTCCAAACACTCCACGTTGCGTAGTACAAAGCGTTGATCCCGTAGTTTTGACCGCAAGACTGGGCTGTATTACTAATTGCTATGAAAACGTTAGATTCATTCCTCAATCAATCATTGACTACGTTGGCGCACCAATTATAACCGATGCACCCGCAGGCACACCAACTGTTTACGTATCACTTGGTCTTTTCACCATCGTTCAGTTAATCAGAAACGTTCAAATGCTGATTCCTGTATACGATTTCTGCATACCTGAAAAGCAATGTGAAGACACAGCCGACCAGCCCTGTGACGTTTTCAAGCGAATTAAATTCCCTACAAACGATTTCTTCCCACCGCGTCCCTGTAATCTAGACACCCCGTATTACAGCTGCTGCAACGAAATTTCAAAAGATGAGAATTAAAAAAATCGTCCCGATTTATTCGGGACGATTATATTTAATAATATATTCTGATTAGAAATCAGCAGGAATATCAAGCTCGGTAAACTGAGCTAGGAATGGCTTTAGAGCCGCTATGTCGTTAGCGATACCGCCTTCAACGTTACTTTCAAAGTTCATAGGCATAACGGGGTCGTGAACGCTAAGACGAAGCAAGAACCAACCGTCCTTGGTCGAAATTCTGATGCCCTCGCGGTTATCATCAGCAATTTTGTATTCAGGATTTGCAGCTGCAAACTTTTCAAGTTCTGAAATCACCATATTGCCGTAGGTCTTGAAGTCAGGAGCTTTGATGTTAAATCTAACTTCGTATTCTTCCTTAGGCATCTTAAGTGGTGCTAAAATCTTTTCAAAGTCAACGCCCTTTGCAAGTTCGATAACAATCTTGGTCACAAGGTAAGCACCATCGTCAAGGAAGTAGTTCTCTTTAAGGGCTGCGTGACCCGAGGTTTCAATAGCAAGTGGGCAATTCTCCCCTGCGTTGCAAAGCTCAATAGCCTTGTCAATAACATTCTTGTAACCTCTGCGGTAGCGGTAATGCTTGCCGCCGAGAACTGTTTCTATGTACTCTTTAAGTCCGTCGCTGGTTACAGAGTCGGTAACAACCATACCGTCCTTAGCGCCGTTTAAGGCAATATAAGAAGCTAATGCTACAAGACGGTTACGGTTAATTTCCTTACCGTTTTTATCAACTGCACCTGCTCTGTCAACATCGGTATCAAATATAATGCCAAGGTCAGCGCCGCTTGCCTTAACAGCATTGCAAACGCTCTCCATTGCCTGTTTGTTTTCAGGATTTGGAATATGATTTGGGAACATACCGTCAGGCTCTAAGAACTGGCTGCCTGTGATATCGGCACCGAGTGCTTTAAGTACGTTTTCAGCATAGAAGCCGCCTGCACCGTTACCTGCATCAACTACAATATGATAGCCTTCAAGCGGCATATCGCCCTTGTTAACCTCTTTAATAATCATATTGCGAAGTCTTGCTGCATAATCGGTCATATAATCGGTAGGAATAACCTTACCCTTTTGCTCGCTGATAGCTTCCTGTTCGTTTGAAGCTAGTTCTAATATCTCGGAAATATCCTTGCCCTCAAGACCGCCTGTTGGCATAAAGAATTTCAAACCGTTACGGTCAAACGGGTGGTGGCTGGCGGTAATCTGAACTGCCGCATTACAGCCTAAATCAACCGTTGTCATAAACATTGCAGGGGTTGAAGAAAGACCTGTTTCATAAACTGTAACACCTGCATTAACAAATGCTTCCTTAACAGCGTTGCAGATACGGTCTGCAGTAATTCTGGAATCGTGACCTAAAGAAATTTTAAGCTCGTTTGAGGGTGTGTTTGTTTTGTTCATACACCATACAACAAATGCGGCTGATATATCGTATACCGCTTTATCGGTAAGCTCAACCGCCTTGCCGCCTAAATCAGAAGCATAGCCTCTGATGTCGGTACCGCTTTTTAAATGTTTGTAATCCATAAAAATTCTCCTTTACATTCCACCGAAAAAATATCCGGTGCCGAAATAACCAATTAAAAT
>JAZLAD010000159.1:0-2091 GCA_045613005.1 Acutalibacteraceae bacterium
GGAATTTTTACTTTTGCACTTGCAAACGGCATCGTTTTTTGTCGGCGCATCAGCTCCTCGAAAGAGGGGCTTTTTTGTTTTATTGTAATATCTCCGTACACCCTCGTAAGATTAAGATATATCCACGTAAAATTACGAATAAAAACTAAGCCGTAGCATCGCAAAAGTAGGAAGTAATATCGGTGGATTATACAAGATTTCTATGTTAACCTCTATATACCAAGCAAAAAGGAGGTTGGCGAGTGAGGAAAGAAACGCCCAAAATTACTATATGCGATGAGATAGATATTAAGCTGTTTAGCGAAGCCGAGCAGAACGCTTTTTATAACGCTTTGCTTACTCGCATTATAGATCTCTTTCACGATAAAAACAAAGAAGATACGCCGTCAGAACGGTAGACATACAAACAATTTATCTTTCGCCGGTTGTGGAGCTTAAACGAAAACGCCGCCGAGGTAAAGGGGTGAAAATATTGCTGATGATTTTTATATAGCCGCCTAAAATACAATTTTTTCGCCTATTTCCTTGACCTCACCGTCATTTCCGTTTTGGTCGCTCCTGTCGAAAGACAAATTTTCAAAGAAAACAAAGGAGATTTCTAAAATGAAAACAGCAGTAATTTATGCACGTTATTCAAGCGACAGCCAAACTGAACAATCTATCGAAGGTCAGCTTCGAGTATGCGAAGAATTTGCAAAGGCAAATGACATTCTCATTCTTGCAAAGTATATCGACCGAGCTATGACGGGAACGAATGATATGCGCCCCGATTTTCAGCGTATGATAAAGGATAGTGCAAGAAAAGAATGGACATACGTTCTTGTATATAAGCTTGATAGATTTTCAAGAAACAAATACGAAGCTACTATACATAAAAATACGCTAAAGAAAAATGGCGTAAAGGTATTATCCGCTATGGAAAATATACCCGATACGCCCGAAGGAATTATACTTGAAAGCTTGCTTGAAGGTATGAACCAATACTACTCCGCAGACTTATCTCAAAAGGTCAAGAGAGGTATGCGTGAAAATAGAGCTAAAGGACATTACCAAGGCGGTGGCTTGCCATACGGCTATAAGGTAGTAGAAAAGAAGATCCTTATAGACGAAGAAAAAGCCGAAACAGTAAGGTTCATCTTTGAACAATACTCCATCGGCGTTATTGTAAGAGATATTATAAAGGCTCTGACTTTAAGAGGTGTGCTTTACAAAGGAAAGCCGTTTGCAAAAAATACCATATATGGCATACTTAAAAACAAGAAATACTCCGGGGTTTACTACCACGGTGACGAGAGAGTAGACAATATGTACCCTCAAATCGTGCCTACTCATACTTTTGAAGCTGTACGAGCAAAGTCTAAAGAGAACGAAAATGGAAAACGTAGCGTAAAGACCGTATATCTGTTTCGCCATAAGATGAGATGCGGATATTGCGGACACCCTATCAGCTCCGACACGGGCACGGCAAGAAACGGAGAGGTAAAACGTTATTACAAATGCCTCGGAAGAAAGGTCTATCACAACGGCTGTGAGCAAGCCATTCATTCCAAAGAAGCTTTAGAAGAAGCAATAGTATCAGCTATTATCAGAGAATTTACAAAAGCTCAAACGATAAACGGTATCGTTAAAAATCTGCTAAAATTACAAGACCGCTATTGTACCGATAACCCCAAGGTAAAAACAATAGCAAGAGAAAAATCTAAGGTAGATACAGCCTTAGATAATCTGATGTCAGCTATTGAGCAAGGCATAGTGTCAAAGACCACTAAAAAACGCTTACACGAGCTTGAGGAACAGCAAGAAGCGTTAGAGTGTGAGCTACTCATAGAAAAGAGCAGAACCGCCGTTAAAGTGCCTGAGAGCTTTATTCGTGAATACTTTGAGGAAGCATTACGCCTTGAAGCTACAATGCTTGTAAATCTTCTTGTAAAAGAGGTAGTGCTTTACAACGATAGAATACAAATACACTTTAATAGCCCTATTAAGAACTGTCCTGACGAGAGTCAGCGCTTTTCTTTTTACAAAGGCTTTATTTCTACACAGTGCGCTCAAACAATGGAGCTTGAAATGTATGTGGGGTAACTCACATAC
>JAZLAD010000160.1:0-17516 GCA_045613005.1 Acutalibacteraceae bacterium
CAAAAAAATTCATTTATACTTCCCCCACAAAAAATATAATATAATAATACCACAATATTTAGTAGTTGTCAATTATTAAGGCGTACCAAACATACGCTAAAAAGGCTTCTCTCCTTTGGCTATTTTTAAGGCAATAGAGGAATTTCTATATTCTTTATCAGTCGTTACCTCTTTAATTACCTTAATAAACGGCGGCAATG
Source organism: Acutalibacteraceae bacterium (assembly GCA_045613005.1). Taxonomy (GTDB): domain Bacteria; phylum Bacillota; class Clostridia; order Oscillospirales; family Acutalibacteraceae; genus UBA737. Next base: position 201 of record JAZLAD010000160.1, read on the forward strand.
TAACGGTTTCGTTTTCGTCCGTTAGTTCAAGCTCTAAAAATGCTTTATCCTTCGAAAATGGGAATATGTCTATTTCAAAATATCTATTATCAAAGCATAAGCAGTAGCGCGTTTTTTCTACCGTTGTTTTTTCTTTTGATAAGGTAAGAAGCAGTTGGTATTCCTCTTTTGATAAAACTTCTTCAGTTTCAATTCGCTTTAAGCCGTCTATATCCTTCTTAACCGTTTTATAATATATATAGCCACCGTTTGCTCCCCTTTTTCTGATTCTTGCCTTTTCGCCGTTTATTATGATATAGGATTGTGAAATCTCCACAGCGTTGCAAAAAGGATAGCTTTCAAAAAAATCCAAATCAGGATATTCAATTAAATATTTTCGCTCAATTTCAAGCGGCTCGGGTTCACCTAAGAAAAACATAATTTCTTTTATAAGAGTTTTAAGCTTTTCCTCAAAATTGCCGCTATTATCTATTATTCTAAGGTGTGGCGTACCCGTCCACGCAGATAGAGTTAAATTATCTCGCTCGCGCGCTTCTTCTACTGTTTCGGTACGTGCTGAGTTGTTCGAAAGTGTGTATTCTTCCTCTTTACCCTTAGCAGTAGTTAACATATGAAAGACTGCATCGTAATTATCACGAAGCACCGTTTCGTTTAAATTTAAATCGAATAGGATTTGTGAAAACTCCGCTTTTGTGACGTATGCCTTTGAATCCATAACGCCCCTATCACAAAGAATTACGACTTTTTCCGCCTCGATCTGCTTAGCTGCAAGAGAATAAACCTTTTCTTTTTCAAGCTGTAGCATAATTTGTAATTTTTGATAATTAAATGCGCCACAGGTTTTGGGACTGATACCATTAGTAATAAGCTCGGTTGCAAGTTCGGGAAGCAATAACACGGTGTAGCCTATATCTTCAAGGCTTTCCTTAACCGTTTTTATAGCTGTGGACTTACCTGCACAGGGTCCGCCTGTTATAACTATTTTTTTGATACTTTTCATATATACTTATCCTATTCGATAATAAGCTCCTTAATAGAGCGCATCTGATAGTTTACGTTTTTTAGCAGTTCAGGATGCTTTAGTGCTGCCGCGGCGCCGCGAACAACGCTATGAGTTGGATCTTCAAGTCTAAACACCTTAGCGCCGACAAACTGCTCGAGCAAAATATCCATTCCGTTAATAAGCGAACCGCCTCCGGTTAAATAGAAACCGCTTTCTTTAATATCCGCAACAAGGTCCGGATCGGTTTTAGAAAGCACCGTTCTAACCGAGTTACAAATAGCCTGTGCCGTTTCTTTAACCGCATCGTAGACCTCCGCAGAGGTAATTTCAAATCCTTCAGGAAGACCTGTAAAGAGATTTCTTCCCTTTGCTACCATTGCAATTTCTACGGGGCGCTCGACAACTGTACCTATCTGCTTTTTTATGTTTTCAGCCATCAGCGGTCCTATTTCGATATTATACTCTTTTCTTACATATCTTTTTATCTGCCTATCAAAATCAAGAGAAGCGGTTTTAAAAGAGTCACAAACCGAGATGCCGCCCATTGAAATTACCGCGGCATCGGTAGTCCCTGCACCTATATCGACTATAAGTGTTCCCTTCGGCTTTGAAAAATCAAGGCCTAAACCACATGCGATAGCTAAGGGTCCCTCGATTACTGAGATATTTCTACCACCAGAGGATTCAATGAGATTTGAAAGCGTATGGTGCTGAAGCTCGGTAAGTCCTGCGGGAAGCGTTGCCATTATTTTCGGCTTTACAATTTTACTGCTAAATGCCTTATTCATATATTCTGTAAGCATCTGCTCGGCTATGCCGTAATCCGAAATAGCACCGTGCTCTATAGGCATAACACAGGTAAGACTATCGGGTGTTCTACCAAGGGTTAGTCTTGCCTTTTCGCCAAAATATACAGGTTCCCAACTCTCGTTGTCTACCGTAACAACGCTAGGCTCTTCAAGCACTACCTTGGAGCTTGAAAATATAACGGTTTTTGAAGTACCTAAATCTATTCCTATTTCAGTTGCCATATTGCTCTCCTAAATATATTAAACTATAATTTTTTATTCTGAATAATACTTCCAAGTGTTGCAACACAATACACCCTGTCGGCGCCTGCAAACTTTAATTGCCTTGCACAATGACTAAGGGTGGCGCCCGAGGTTTTTATATCGTCTACAAGTAGGATTGTTTTACCGTAAATTTTACCGTCACAATAAAACTTTTTACCCGCGTTTTCAAAACGGCCTGAAAAATCAAGGTTATGCTGAACTTTATTGAATCGTCGACATTTCAAAATCCCTCTTACAAACTTTACGTCTAATAATTCCTCAAGCGCAAAGCAAAGCTCGTCAACAGGAGAAAATCCGTATTTTATACGGCTTTTTATTGTTGTGGGCACTCCGATTATAAAATCAAAATTTATATCAGCAAACTCTTTTTTAACCGAATTTGCCATTTGCAATGCCAAAAAGGAAGCATTCGCACGTCTGCGCCCTAGTTTGTAGGAATACAAAGCGTTCCTTGCTATATTTGTGTTTTTATAGACGCAAACAGCCCCGTCAAAGTAATATACATACCTTTTGCAAGCACAGTTTTCCTTATCAAGTCCACAACTTTTACAGCGTTTTTTAAAATCAAAAAGCTCTATATTTCTTTCGCAATCACCGCAAAGATATTTGTTATTATCAATAATCTCTCTGCAACCGACACAGCGATTTGGATAAAAAAGAGATAATACTGCATCAAAACCGTAAAATACTGTATCAACTATTTTATCAAGAATTTTCATCAAGGAATTCCTTTAACATTGTGTATCTTAGTGTCTTGCGGTCATTTTCTGCCATTTGATTAAATATAGCCTTGCTACCCACAACAACCAACATCTTTTTAGCCCTTGTAACTGCGGTATACAAAAGATTTCTGTATCTTAACTGTGAAGGTACGTCAAAGATCGGCAGTATAACACAATCAAACTCACTACCCTGACTTTTATGCACGGTAATAGCATAGGCAAGTTCAAGTTCACCTATATCCTCACCGTAATAGGTAGCTATCCTATCGTCAAAACGCACCTTAACAATACCGGCACGCCTATCAAGCTCGGTAATAAACCCAACGTCACCGTTAAACACGCCTATTCCCTGCTCGCCGTTATCCTTAACCCATTCGATATCATAGTTATTCTTTATCTGCATAACCTTATCGTTTGGACGAATATACGCGCCCTTGTAGCTTAGTTGATTATATCCGTCCGAATTTGGATTTAGGTGACTTTGCAGTATATTATTAAGATTTTGAGTGCCGTTTACAAGCTTTCTCGAGGGGCAAAGCACCTGCATATCACAAAGCGGGTCGAAGCCGTAGGTGTTTTTAAGCCTTTCGGTACAAAGCTCTATAACCGTATTTAATACCTCGTAATCGGTCGGTCGCTGTATAATAAAAAAGTCTTTTCCCTTGTTTGAAAAATCAACTTGTCCGCCGTTGATTATAGCATGAGCGTTGGCAATTATTAAGCTATCCTGAGACTGCCTGAAAACCTTTTTAAGTCTTACTGTGCAAAACCTATTTGATGCTATAATATCGTTTAAAATATTACCCGCAGATACACTTGGAAGCTGATCAACGTCTCCAACCAAAATAATTCTGCAAGATAATTTCAATGCTCTTAAAAGGCTTTCAAAAAGCAAAGAATCAATCATTGATGCTTCGTCTACAATTATAACGTCGCAATCAAGCGGATTTCGTTCGTTTCGGACAAAATGCTGTTTATCGTCCCTTCCCCACTCAACCTCTAATAAGCGGTGAAGCGTCTTAGCGGGTCTTCCTGTAAGCTCGGTCATACGCTTAGCCGCTCTGCCTGTAGGTGCTGCTAGCTGGATATCGATATCACGCATCTCAAGAAGTTCAATTATAGCGTTAAGCGTGGTTGTTTTGCCCGTTCCGGGACCGCCTGTTAAAAGAACCAACCCGTTTTGAAATGCTGAGTGTATAGCATCGCGCTGTATATCTTCGAATTTGATCGAAGTTTTATTCTCAACATAATCTATCTCAAGGTCATCTACGTCACCAAAGCCACTGACGTTTCGATTTATAGCGCAAAGTCTTGCTGCGATATATTCCTCTGCGGCAAGATATTCGTTAAGAGCAATATAGTTTTCTCCGTCTATAACAGTTTTTGACACCTGTAGGCTTTTGACCATACTATCGCATATAGAATCTATTCTATATACGTCACTCTCCAGAAGTTTTACCGCAACGGCAGTCAATTTCTTTTGAGGTAAACAGGTATGCCCATTTAAAAGATTGGCACTTAGTATGTATTTTATCCCCGCCATAAGACGCAGTTCATTATCGGGAGAGATTCCGAAATCATAGGCAATTCTTTCAACCTTTTCAAAAGAAAAGCCTATGGCTTCTTCACATAAAATGTAGGGATTCTCTTTAATTTTCTCCTGTGCCTCTCCACCTAAACGCTTAAATATTTTAACCGCTGATTCGGGTGACACCTCATAAGGCGCTAAGAGGAGCATTATGTTTCTAACGCCGTACTGTTTATTATATTCTTCTGAAATAAATCTTGCTTTTTCAATAGAAATTCCTTTAATTCGTGATAGTTTTTCAGGAGAATTTTGTATAACGTCAAGAGTATCTTCACCAAATTTCTCCACTATTTTGTTAGCGGTGGAGGGACCTACACCCTTAATTATTCCCGAGGATAAATACCTAAGTATGCCGGCTAGAGATTGCGGTGCGGTCCTTTCAAAACTATCGGCAGAAAACTGTTTTCCGTAATTTTGATGATAAACGTATTTTCCGGTAAACTCAGCAGTATCCCCTTCTGCCAAAAAAGGGAATATTCCTACGACGGTTATACGCTCCGTACCGTTTCTGAGAATTGCCACAGTATAACCGTTTTGCTCGTTTCTATATGTAATTTTTTCAATTATACCTTTTATTTTTTCTGCAGATTCTACTACCGACTGCTCCATTTCTTCTCCTTAAAAGCTTTTTGAAATGCTCTTTATTACGTCCTCGGTTATTTGTATGGGACAAATAACTACGTCGTGTTTTTTTACAAGCTCGGAACAAGCTTTAAGCTCCAAACTATCCAAATCATCGTAAACCGCTATTACAAACTCAGCGTAGGTATCTCCAAACCATCTTCTTTGTTCGATAACAAATTTAAGTTGCTTTATCGCTTTGCCCTTTTTTAGATATATAAGGCTGTAGTTATAGTATCTGCGTTTAGGAAGAATAAAAAACAGTCTAAGTGAATAGATTAGCTCACAAATTCCTAAAACGACAAGAATTATGAAGATAGTATTTAAAACAATTTCTATCATCAAACCACCTCTTTGCACGTTTAAAATTATTATAAATCAAGCTTTTAACTCTTTTATAATACTCATTATATGCTGAAAAGGTGGTTGTGTTATATTCTATTTAATTGTAACCGCGGCAGAATATTCACCTATTTGCCAAATAGTGTTGTATTTATCGGATTTAATAGTAACATCCACGGTATATCCGCCTGTGGACTTATTGTCTAGCGACCCTTCGGCATAAAGGTCACTTGCCTTCAGCGAATTGATAATCTTTTTAGGGCCGCATATTTTAACGTTTCTGATAGCATCGTCACTTTTAGCCGAAAGGCCTGATTTCACGTTAGTAAATCGAATGTCTGATACCGTAAAGGTTCTAGATGTGTATCCCGACGTATTAATAGTAACCGTGAAAACGTCTATGTTTTCTGCAAGTTTAACACCGTCAGGCAAAACCGGTGAAACGTCAAAACTGTTTGACGTTTCGGATATTGCTTTGAAATCAATTGTTGAAAGCGTTACCTGGGTCATCTTAGAAACTACGTCAGGTGTACCTATAACCGAAACCTTCGTGTGATTGATATTAAAAGGTAAATCGGTTATATTCATACCCTCAGGCATATTAGAAAATACAGCTATTACGTCTAATACAGCTCTCTTGGAAATTGGCTGTGTTACCTTTATTGAGGTATTGCTTAAGGTGAGGAAATTATTTAACACCTCACCGCCATCTTTACCGTAAATCTTACCGTCCGTTCCGTAGGTGTAGAGTAAATCACCCTCCTTGTTGTAAATTACAAGGTTGGTATCAAAGGTTTCGGTAATAGAAAGGGTTCTGTTTACTGTGGCTGAGGCAAAAACATAACCAATGTTGTCAATCACAGTACGTGGACCATTTATTGTTATTGTGCTTTCCTCGTTATTGCTTACCAGCGGTGTATCAGCAACAAGACCATCAACAGCGCTAACTCCCACAAGCTGAGGAATAACCGTAAATTCCTTTGTATCAATGTAATCGAAAAATACCTCTATGGTTGAAGGTTCTATTGAAACAATATTGTAGCCGGTTTTTTTACTGTTTGAAGAACCTGTAACGTCAAGCTTGTATTTTCCTGCGGCATTTACGTTTGTAACCGAGGCGGTTAAAATTAAATCCTCAGGTCTAAGCGAGCTGACTATATAGTTTGGTCCGTTTACGGTTATAGAAAAGTTTTGTGAGGAAAAGTCCGAGACAATACCCAATCCCATTTCCTGAACAACGGTGCCCTCAAGCGAAATCGAAACCTTCATATTGTTAAAGGTTTGATTTCTTTCGGGATTACGGTTAACCATAGCGATAAACCAAATTATAATTGACAATACAACAGAGAAAGTAATGGCAAATTTTTTATTATCAAAGAGTTTTTTGATATATGCGCCTGAAAAAGCATTATTCTTCATTACCTATATCCTCCTTGCTATTGTCTGACTGTGATTGTTTCTTAGAGAAAGGATTTATATTTTTAAGAGCAGACAAGATATTCTTTTGCTTCTCGTTATCACTACTTTCAATCAAAAGGGATTTAAGTTCTGCAGTAGCAGATGCACTATTGTATCCACGCTTAAAATGACCGTTGCACATAATAGAAATATTGCCTGTTTCCTCAGAAACAACCAAAACTACCGCATCGGAATTTTCGGTCATACCAATAGCGGCTCTGTGTCTTGTACCTAAATTGGAAGGAATATCAGGATTTTGTGTCAAAGGCAAAATGCAACCCGCGGCATAAAGCCTGCCGTTACGAACGATCAAAGCACCGTCGTGCAATGGGGAGTTAGGAAAAAATATGCTGTTTACAGCCGAAACAGAGGTTTTGGCATCGACAATAGTACCTGTATTGATTATTTCACCAAGCTGAGTTGTTCTCTCAAAAACTATCAGAGCGCCGATTTTTTCCTCTTGCATACTGCGAACAGCCTTGCCAATATCGTCAATCGAACGGTTTAATAGTTCGGTTTCGTTATTATACATCTGCGCGTGTGAAATTCTCGTTTGACCAACCTTTTCAAGCATTCTTCTAAGCTCAGGCTGGAAAATTACCGCAAGAGCTATAATGGCGGAATCCACAACCAAGGTTAGTAGCCATTTTAAAACGGTTAACTCGAACCACTCGGCAAAAGCAAAGGCCACAAGCAATACGACAATACCCTTAACAAGCTGACCTGCTCTTGTTTCTCTTAAAAAGCCGATCCCCTTATAGATTAAATAGGCAATTACCGCTATATCAATAATATCGAAAACTCTTATGCTGGTTACTACGTAAACTACCTGATTCCAAAAGGTATACAATGCATCTAAAACAACACTCACGCCTACTCACCCTCTCGTAAATATATATTCTAATATATTTTAACATATAATAATTAAACAATCAATAGGCATAAGGGTTCTTTTTTAAAAAATTTTTATATTTTTTTCAACGTTTTGAGCAGATAGTCGGCTTGTGAAATATTATTGTAAAATGACGGTGAAATTCTAACCGTTCCTATACCCTCCGTACCGATTTTTTTATGAGCCGTCGGCGCACAATGAAGACCTGCTCTTACCGCTATTCCTCTCTCGTTTAAAAGCTTTGCTGTTTCCAGAGAATTTTTGTTTTTTAAATTAAAAGAAAGGACTGGAACATATAATTTTTCATCAAAAAAAGGTGTGTAAAGAACGGCGTTTTTATTATGCATTAAGCCTTTAAAAATATACTCAATAATATCGTTTTCTCTTTTTCGTATACGCTCCCTGCCTACACTTTTTATAAAATCTATACCCGCTGAAGCACCCATTATAGCAGGAAGGTTTACAGTTCCGCTTTCAAATCTTTCGGGCAAAGCTTCTGGTTGTAAAAAATTAATAGAATCGGTACCGGTTCCTCCTTCAATAATAGTTTTTTCTATAGGCGCGTTAGCGATTAAAATTCCCAATCCCATCGGTGCATACAATCCCTTATGGGCGGCGACACACAAAAAATCTATGCACATTTTATCACTGTTTACTTCTTCTATACCCGCACTTTGTGCCGCGTCAACGCAAAAAAGTATGCCCTGCTTTCTGCAAATTTTCCCCATTTCTTCTATCGGAAGTTTTTTGCCCAAAACGTTTGATGCGGCGGTGCAAATAACCATTTTAGGCTTTTTTATAAGCTTATTTTTGAAATTTTCAACTGTTTTTTCATCGTCAACAAGCGAGGTTTCAAAAGTATCGTAATTTACCCCTAATGCCGTTAGAGGACGCATAACCGCATTATGCTCTAAATCTGACACTACCACCGTATCCCCTGCCTTTAAAACACCCTTTATAGCAAAGTTAAGGCTCTCGGTACAGTTGGCTGTAAAAATTACCGATTCGGCATTTTTTACACCAAAAAAATTTGCAACCGTCACCCTTGCTTTATAAATTTGTTCTGCCGCAGACAAGGAAATAGCGTGACCGCTTCTGCCGGGATTGGCGCAAAACTTCGTAAGCGCCGTATTAACCGCCAAAATTACATTTTGCGGCTTTTTACCCGTTGTAGCCGCGTTATCAAAATATATCATAAAATCATCCTTTAAAATCATAATAAAAAAGACTGCGACTACTAAAAATCAGCAGTCGCAGTATCAAACATTAATACAGATTAAATTCTTGAATTTAACCGCCACTACTCACAGTCACGGCAAGTATTTTAATACCCGAAGCCTTGAGCAACGACTCAATTTGTCCTAAATCACCTGTTACTATAATCGAATATCCGCAACCGAGTGTTTCAAGAGACGAATTTCTCCGCTCAATCCTGGCCTTAAAGCCCTTGTTTCTTAAAATATCTCTGCCTTTTATGGCGTAGGTTATAGTTCCTGTTGCTATATTATAAGTCTGCACGCCTTTCACTCCTACTGCCAAATATACCTTGACCTATAGAGATTACAGGTCCAATACCATTCTATGCCCTAAAAAGAAATTTGACAGTGCTCTATAATCGATAAGTTTTGTTCGAAAAGACAATATTTAATGTGAATTTTTATAATATTCGTCATATTTCACATATTGCCTTTTTGTAAAAAGTGTATTATAATAGTGTACAGCGTTCTTGAACGGAGGACACTTTTTATGAACAAAGGAAATTATCTTGTTGTTAATTCCGATCTGCTACCTCCTGTTTTTAGTGGAGTTATAAAAGCTAAAAAGCTTTTAGCAGAGGGTATTGCTACCAACACTTCCCAAGCAGCAAAGATGGCGGGTATTTCAAGAAGTGCTTTTTATAAGTATCGTGATTACGTTTTCGAATATGAGGACGCAAATCACAGCACGGTAAATTTAAGCGCCGTGCTTACCGATAGGGTTGGGGTTTTCTCAGCACTAACCTCTGTGCTTTACGAAAACGGTGCCAACATAATAACCGTAACTCAGGGACTCCCCGTAAACGGGACTGCCGCGGTTTCGCTAACAGTTGGAACTGACAACGTTAAAATTTCATTGGACGAGCTATTATCAAAACTTAAATCGGCTGACGGGATTATTTCTGTTAAAGCGGTTTAATATATATGTTGGAGGAAATTATGATTTACACTGCAATTATGGGACACGGTACTGTAGGCTCGGGTGTAGCCGAGATACTTATCAATTCAAACGATACCGTATCAAAAGCCGTAAAAGAAGAACTCTGCGTTAAATACATCCTTGATTTAAGAGATTTTGAAGGTCTTACCTATTCAGATAAGTTTATCAAGGATTTTGATTTAATACTAAACGACCCCGACGTAAAAATCGTTGCCGAGGTTATGGGCGGAATAAATCCCGCCTACGATTTTGTTAAGAAATGCCTACTCGCAGGTAAAAGCGTTGTAACCTCTAATAAAGAGCTTGTGGCCGCAAAGGGCGCTGAACTTATTAAAATAGCTAAAGAAAATAACGTAAATTTCTTGTTTGAGGCTAGCGTTGGCGGCGGTATTCCCGTTTTGCGTCCTATTAGCCAATGCCTTTCGGCTAACAAAATAACCGAGGTTAAAGGTATTCTAAATGGAACAACCAACTACATTTTAAATAAAATGATAGTGGACTGTATGGATTTTGACGATGCGCTAAAACTCGCTCAGGATATGGGCTTTGCAGAAAAAAATCCTGCTGCCGACATAGAAGGTCACGACGCTTGCAGAAAGATATGTATATTAGCAACACTGGCTTTTGGAAAGCACGTTTATCCAGATCAGGTAACAACCGAAGGTATCACCGAAATTACTCTTACCGATACAGAAAACGCGAATCTGTTTAACTGCGTTATAAAGCTGATAGGTAGCACAAAGCGTCTTGAAAACGGTAAAATCACCGCTAGTGTTCGTCCTACCCTTGTGAGCCGTGACAATATGCTGTCAGGCGTTAACGGTGTTTTCAACGCTGTAATGGTTACAGGCGATGCCGTAGGTGACGTAATGTTCTACGGTCAGGGTGCAGGTAAAATGGCAACCGCAAGTGCAGTTGTAGCCGATATGATTGACTGTGCAAAGCATATTGATGCACGCAAATATCTTGAATGGGAAGACGGCTGTGATGATTACGTTGTGGTAGCCGACGAGCAAACAAAACTCTATGTTTCGGCAAAATCAAGCGACCTTGACGCTCTTACCGAAAGGTTTAAAGAAGTTTTCGGTGATTCAGTTAAATACTTTAAAAATAATTTCACAAACGAATTATTCTTTATTACCGATGCGGGTCTTGAAAGTGAGTTAAAAGAGAAAGCTAATTCACTTAATGCTGACAGTATAAAAATATTACACACTCTATTTTAATTCGGAGGTTAATTCAAATGGCACTTATAGTTAAAAAATTCGGCGGTTCATCAGTTGCTAATGCCGAGAGAGTTTTCAATGTTGCTAACAGAATTATTGAGGACTATAAAAAGGGCAACGACGTTATTGTTGTAGTTTCTGCTCAGGGTGACACAACAGACGATTTAATCGAAAAGGCAAAAGAAATAAATTCGGGTGCAGTTCCAAAGCGTGAAATGGACGTATTGCTAACAGCCGGCGAACAAATTTCTATCGCACTACTTGCTATGGCAATAGATAAGCTTGGTTTCCCTGTTATTTCCCTACTCGGTTGGCAGGCAGGCTTCAACACCGATTCCAACCACACAATAGCAAGAATTAAATCAATAAACACCGAGCGTCTAAAGGCTGAACTTGCAAAGAAAAACATAATAATCGTTGCAGGTTTCCAAGGAATTAATAAGTATGACGACCTGACAACGCTAGGTCGTGGCGGCTCGGATACAAGCGCTGTTGCTATTGCGGCGGCACTTAAGGCTGACCGCTGTCAGATTTACACCGACGTTGACGGTGTATACTCAGCAGATCCAAGAAAGGTTTCTACCGCTGAAAAGATGGACCAAATAACATACGACGAGATGCTTGAACTTGCAACTCTCGGTGCACAGGTGCTTAACAACCGTTCGGTTGAAATGGCAAAGAAATACAATGTTGAGCTTGAAGTTCTTTCAAGTCTTGAAAATAAACCAGGTACTATAGTTAAGGAGACGGTAAAAATGGAAAAAACTCTCATAAGAGGCGTAGCTAAAGATTCAGACGTTACAAGCATATCTGTTGTAGGTCTAAAGGATAACCCAGGCGTTGCATTCAAACTTTTCAATAAGTTAGCACAGTATAAAATTAACGTTGATATGATTTTACAATCAGTAGGCAGAGATAACACAAAGGATATTACCTTTACCGTTTCTAACGGCCAGAGCGATGCCGCTATTGAGGCTGTAAAGTCTTTGGCTGATGCTTTCGAATATAAAACCTTAAGTTTTAACAACGAAATCGCAAAGGTTTCAATTGTGGGCGCAGGTATGGAAAGTAACCCAGGCGTTGCCGCTAAGATGTTCGAAGCTTTATATGATGCAGGTATTAATATCAGAATGATTTCTACAAGCGAAATCAAGGTTTCTGTTTTAATCGACGCCGACAAGGCTGACAAGGCTGTTAAGGCTGTTCACGACGCATTTATAGGCTAATTTAAACCTGAATATATCAAAAAAGCAAACGGCATTTTTTACCGTTTGCTTTTTTGTTTTCTAAATTTAAGAAAAGAAGTGTGTATTAATTGATTTTTTAGGTTTAACGAATAGTTTATGCGATAGCGCCGTCCTCGTATTTTTCAGACTGAAGACGGAACATCTCGGCATACTTTCCACCTTTATCTAAAAGCTCTGTATGTGAGCCCTCTTCGATAAGACATCCGTTTGCAAACATATAAATTTTATCCGCAATACGTGTGGTTGACAATCTGTGAGAGATAAACACTACGGTTTTATCGGTTGTGGATTTTAGTATTGACTGATTGAGATTATATTCAGCCATAGGGTCTAGTGCGCTTGAAGGCTCATCCATTATAACTATAGGATACTTACCTGCAAACACCCTCGCAATTACAACCTTTTGCGATTCACCGCCCGAAAGGTTTGTGCCCTCGTCATTGAATTCACGTGTTAGATGTGTATCAATACCGTTCTTTAAAGTCTTAAGCTTTTCGCTAAAATCGGCTTTATCGAGTGCATCTAAAACGACATCACGGTGTATTTCCTCTTCATATCTGCCGTTTATAACGTTTTGCGCTACCGAGGTTGCAAAGAGTTTGAAGTCCTGAAAAACGGTTCCTATCATTTTTCTGTAGCACTCTGGGTCATACTGCTTTACGTTTACGCCGTTATAAAGTATTTCGCCTTCGGTTGGGTCATAAAGACGCATCATAAGCTTAATAAGCGTAGTTTTACCCGCGCCGTTATAGCCTACTATAGCAATCTTTTCGCCCTTTTTAAGCGTAAATGAAACGTTTTTAAGCGCATTTTTACCTTTTTCGTCCTTAACAGGCGCCTTATAATCTTTATCGTGAAATTTATACTTAGGGTTAGAATCAAACTCATACGAGAAGCTAACGTTTTTAAATTCAAGGCTTTCGAATTCGGGAATTTCCTTTATTCCGCCGCCAATTTTTGGAACGTATTTCAAAAACTCACGATACTTTTCAATATAAAGCGAATGTTGAGGAAAATTGGTTATTTTTTGTATCAAGTCAGAGAACATCCAACGGATTTTCCAAATTACGTTTATTGTGGCGGCAAAGCCTCCTACCGCTACGGCACCCTCACCTAAAAGGTATGCCATATACAATAGAATTGCAAAAAACGTGCCTGTTGAAACTAAATTACTGCAAAGACCGTATATAAGATAATATTTCTTGCCGTATTTTACGTCAAGGTCCACCATCTTCTTTTCGTTTTCATTATATTCAGCCATTAGAAGCTCGTCGGCTTTGCTGATACGCAGTTCTTTAGCATAATCGCTTAAATGGTAGACACGGTTGATATAGTTTCTCTTGCGCCACAAGGTATTAGCCTCTTTGCTGTGGTTAAAGCCCACCTTATTTCCAATAAGACGACAAGCGATTGAAACACAAGAGGATAAAAATAGTATAAGCGCTACTATAGGATCAATAGTAAACAACAAGCCAAATAGCGACGAAGATGCTACCAATCGATTTATAAGTCCCGACGTATCCGAAACAACCTGTATAGCACGCTTATCAGATTCGTTCATCGCCCATACGAAATCATTGTAGAATTCAGGGTCATCAAAACAGGAAAGGTCTAGACTTTGAGACTTCTCAAACAATTCTGCGTGCATTTTAATATGTAATTTTTGTTTGAGTAATGGGCTTTGTATAATCCAATACCACTTGTCAAAGGCGTACATAAGCAAATTATATATGGCCATAACCACAATAATTTTCAGCACTTCTGAAAATTGTGAGCCGTCACCTACAGCGTTTAAAAGCCTATAGGTAAAAAGGGATACAGCGGTGTTGAGTATACCCATTAAAACACCTTCGATAATCATCCACACAAAATATCCCGGTGTGAATTTTGCAACCTTACCCAAAATAAACGCATTGTTTTTTATGACAGACGAAAATTTTTGTCTTGTTTTTTTAGACATTTTGCGCCACCTCGCTTCCAAGGTAGTTTTCCGCTTGCTTGCGGAACATAGCGGCATATTTGCCGTTTTTTGCCAACAATTCACTATGAGTACCCATCTCGGCGATAGTACCGTTATCCATAAGAATCACACGGTCTGCAAGTACCGCAGAAGAGAGTCTGTGGGATATGAATATTACGCTTCTGCCTTCGGTTGCCCTCATCATATTTTCAAACATTGTATATTCTGCAATAGGGTCAAGAGCGCTTGAGGGCTCGTCAAGGATAACAAAAGGCGTATGGTCTGCAAAAACACGTGCCAGTGACAACTTTTGCTGTTCGCCTATTGAAAGGTTAGCGCCCTTATCGTCAAACTCGCGGGTCAGTATTGAATCAATTCCGTTTTCAAGGCTCATTAATTTATCATATATACCGCTTTGCTTAAGCGCTTCTTCTACCCTTTCTTTATCCCCGCTTTCAAGCGGTCTTAACAGCACATTTTCGCTGACACTAAGCGAAAACATTTTAAAATCCTGAAACACCGTACTAAATGATCCGCGGTATCCGTCAAGCTTAAAATCCTTGATATTTTCGCCGTTTAAGGTAATTTCACCGCTAGATGGGTCGTAAAGTCTAAGCAGCAGCTTTACAAGTGTGGTTTTACCTGAGCCGTTACTTCCGACAAGCGCTATTCGCTCACCATTATGTAGTGTGAAATTTATATTCTTAAGAGTATCGTTTTCGGCGCCCTCGTATTTAAAGCAAAGGTTTTTAACCTCTAATTCTCCGCCGCGTGTAACTACCTCCTTTTCACCGTCAACAATTTTAGGTTCATAATCTAGGAAGTATCTAACATCATCTAAGAATAGCGCGTGTTCGCCGAATTCGGCAACGTTTTGAACAAGTGTGCTTAGCGCGAAAGAAATCGAACCTATAGAACTTAAAACTACGATACAGTCACCTATCAGCATACCGCCGTTATCTGCACCAACGCACATTGTACTCCATACCGCATAGGTTGTAGCACCTAAAATTGCTACCACCTCTAATCCTATTTTTTGGGTATATGCAATTATGGTTCTTTTAAATCCGTATTTTTTAAGCAGGACTTTAAAATCTTTAAACGTATCGTTAAAGGCGTTAAGCAATTCTGTATACATACCGCCTATGCGCATTTCTTTAGCATATTCGCCGAGATAAAAGGTTCTGCGAACGTATTCTGCACGGCGGTTTATAGGCTTTTGCTCAACCTGATGCTCGTGGGTCAACACGTTATCAAGACGGCTTAAAAAACCTAACAGCAACGGAAAAACAGCAAAAACAATAAGCCACGGGTCAATAATAAACAATAGCAGTGAGTTAGCAGAAAGACCTATAACTCTGTACAACAGTCTATCAACCGAGCCTAAAACTCTTTGTATTCTATAATAGGCTTCGTCCAACGCTCTTACGTATCTATCGTAAAAGGATGGAGTTTCATAACAGGCAAGTTCTACCCTTGCAGATTGTCTGAACAGCCTACCCTCAACACTTGCGGCTATTTTTCTTTGCATAGCGGGTGACTTAACGTTCCAAAACCAGTTAAGCGCCTGATGACTTAAAATCATAACCGCACCTAAAATCAACACGTAGGTTAAAATACTGCGCATATCTTCGCCGTTTTCAACCCCGTTTACAACCTTTCGCAAAAGATAAGCTTCGGATAAAAAGGCTAACACACCGTCAACAACCGAGGAACCAAGATATACAATAAAGTATAAGGGCGACGCCTCAACTATTGCTTTAAGGGCAAAAAGATTGTTAGCAACCGTCTTTTTAAAACCTAGCTTCTTCTTTTCCTTTTTTTCTTTTTTCTTCATTTTCTCCTCCAAACAAAAGGCGCCCGTCTAAAACAAGACGGATGGGACAATAAAACAGTAGCAATTCTTTAACTTAACAAAGCAACTCTTAAAACAAACTGCTACAAGTATCATTTTAAATACGTTTTTTTAAAATTACAAGTCTTGTAAATTAAAGAATTTTATGGTATAATATATGCGGAAAAAGGGACATCCCGTATATAAACCGCTATAAGTATAAAGGCTTATAGCGGTTTTTCTTTTGTGTTCTAATTACACGGCTTTAGAATACAAAAAGAAAATGTTGGGTCATTTTCAAAAAACATACCATAACTTACTGTAATTCAATTATATTTCACAAAACCTATAATTTCAATAACTAATTAGTTGTTTTACATCAACCATTAATTGATAATTAGATATTTTGCACCGTAATTATACTCAATCTTTGAGTAATTGTCAATACTCAGTTTATGAGTATATTAAAATATATCCAAATATAATATGAGAGGTATATTATGGATTATAGAACAAGGATTAAAAATATCCGTGAAGACCGTGACCTCACACAATCAGAAATCGGAAAGCTTCTTCAAAAATCTCAACAGGGCTATAACCACATAGAAACAGGCAGAGCAGAACTTAAAATCGAGGATTTGGCAAAGCTCTGCAAGTTTTATAATCTTTCCGCAGACTATCTGATTGGACTTATTGACGAGCAAAAGCAATTAAAAAACAAGCCGTAAACTATGAGGCTCCTTCCGTCACGTTTCGCGTACCACCTTTCTATTTGAGGAAGGCTCATATAGTCTCTTTCAAGTGAGCACTTACTTCCCCCCGCTATGACTGTGCTATAAAAAACAATATGCCGCCTAGAGCGACCGAAACGGTTACTCTCGGCGGCATTTATTTTACTTTTCAACAGCCATCCAACAACCCTCTGCGCCTATACCATCCTCAGGAGGTGTTAATACGCCTTTTTCAATAAGGCACTCAACAACTGCGTCAAGAATAGGCATACTTGCAAGGTTATTTGCCAATCTCCATTCTCCAAGAAGATACTCGGGAACGGATTTTTTAATAAGTTCTGACATTTTTGCTGCAACTTTTTCGGCATCGGCATCGAAATATCCATTCTGCAAAGCATTACTGATATCAAAAAGTCTATTCAT
>JAZLAD010000161.1:0-4034 GCA_045613005.1 Acutalibacteraceae bacterium
TAATTATTCTTCTTCCTTTTTACCGGAGAGAACGAGGTTTGCAATTATACCGAGGATAAGTGCACAAGCGATAGCTGTAAGTGTTACCTCACCGAATTTAAGTGAAAGTCCGCCAATACCACAGATTAGAATAATTGCAACTACAAAGAGGTTCTTATTCTGATTTAGGTCTACCTTCTGAATCATCTTAAGACCGCTAACTGCGATAAAGCCGTAAAGGGTGATGCAAACGCCGCCCATTACACAGTTAGGAATGGAAGCTAAGAAGGTAACGAATGGACCGAAGAAGGAAATTACAATTGCCATAATTGCGGTTGTGAGAATTGTAACAACCGAAGCGTTTCTTGTAATCGCTACGCAACCTACAGACTCGCCGTATGTAGTGTTAGGGCAACCGCCAAAGAATGCACCAGCTATTGAACCAACACCGTCACCTAAAAGTGTCCTGTGAAGACCCGGCTCTTCTAAAAGCTCGGTATCAATAATAGTTGATAAGTTCTTATGGTCTGCAATATGCTCAGCAAATACAACGAAAGCAACAGGAATATAAGCTACTGCTACGGTTGCAATGTAGGTACCGTTAATATCTGAAATTCCTTTAAACGCTGTAGTAAAGGTAAATTCAGGAATAGCAAAAATTTCCATATTCTTAAATACTTCAAAGTTGATTATCTGTAATGAAGCATTGTCGGTATAAATACCGATAACGGTAAAGATAGCTGCTACAACGTAACCTGCCAATATACCGATAATGAAAGGAATAAGCTTTACCATCTTTTTACCGTATACAGAGCAAATTACTACGGTAAAGAGTGTTACAAGACCGCAAACTAAGGTAAGATATGGACTAGCAACCGAATTACCCTCTGCGTCTAAAACCTTGCCTACAGATAAGTCACCAACAGCGTTTACTGCAAGGGAGAGACCGATTATAGCAACTGTAGGTCCTATAACTACTGCGGGCATTAATTTATTTATCCATTTAACACCTGCAAATTTTACAACTATAGCGATAACTACGTAAACAAGACCTGCAAAGATAGCACCTAGGATGATACCTGCATATCCTGCTGCTGCAGAAGCGGCACCGCCGAAGGCTGCAAACATAGAATTAATGAAAGCGAAGGATGAGCCTAAGAAAACAGGGCTCTTAAATTTTGTGAACAATTGATAAACTATTGTGCCAACACCTGCACCAAAAAGTGCTGCAGAGCTTGACATACCGTTACCGATTATTGCGGGAACTGCGATGGTTGCCGCCAAAATTGCAAGAAGCTGTTGTAATGCAAATACCAGCATCTGTCCGAACTTTGGCTTGTCTTTTACGCCGTAGATTAGATTCATTATTTTTCTCCTCCATATTCTTCATATATTAAAACGGGCTTTCCCGAATTAACCAAACTTATTTTGCATACACATATTATATATAGTAGCTTGTACATATTAGCCGTAAAGCTCAACACAGGTCTTTTGGTCAAATGGCGGTAATTTTACAAATATACGCTCACTCTTAGACGTTGGGACGTTTTTGCCAACATAGTCACCTCTTATCGGCAATTCCCTGTGTCCCCTGTCTACCATAACGGCTAATTGTATAGCGGCGGGTCTACCGTGGTTAATCAGTGCATCCATCGCGGCACGTACCGTTCTTCCTGTATAAAGAACGTCGTCTACAAGCACTACCGTTTTACCGTTTATATCAAAAGGAATTTGTGAGTCTCTTATAACAGGGTCATTGCTAACGTGCTTAAGGTCATCGCGATAGAAGGTAATATCAAGACTTCCACAGCAAACTTCGGCATTTTCTATCTGTTTCATATTTTGAGCTATAATTTGCGCCATAGGTATTCCTCTGCGCTCGATACCAATAAGGCAAACGTTATCACAACCGTTATTCTTTTCGAGAATTTCGTGGGAGATGCGTTTTAGTGCACGACTAACTGCCGCTTCATCCATAATAGTAGCCTTATATTCTGCCACAGTATTCCTCCCTATGAAAAATTAAAAAATGCCGTGCTTGATGCACGGCAACGAAAGACAAAACCGAAGAAAACACCTTGCCGACATCACTGTATCGAAATTAAAGGATTTCTAACACATATATAATAACATATTTGTCGAACCGTGTAAAGAGTTTTTTAGCAAATTTATATATATAATGTGTACTTTCACGCTTTGTACCACGATATAATGTGCTTTTTTAGAAAAAAACGGATATTTTTGGTATTTTGTAAAATTTCAAGTGCTTAAAACTGTCGTTTTGCACAACGTAAATTACATTTTTTGTCATTTTAAGCCTTTTTTAAAAGGTTACAAATTGTAACCTTTTGCTTTTTTTGAAAAAACATAGTGATTTTATACAAAATCAGCGCCTTTTTTTAGTTTGACATTCGTTTTTTTGGTGCATATAATATCTATCGGCTCAAAAAAATGGTATTTTCCGTAAATATTTTGGAAATACTATCATTTGAAAAGGAGACATTTGATGTTTAGAAACAAAACTAAGCTTTTGGCGAACGCTGTTGTTCGTTATATAAAAAGCCACGCTTTGACCGTCTTTATATCATGTGCAGCAATAATATGCGGTACCATATTCGTTGGTGCCTCTGCCAAGACAGTTTGTATTTCAGACGGTGAAAAAACCTACGCTGTTCATACGGTAACGGGTGACGTTGATTCGGCACTTGCTTGTATAGGTATCACAAGTAATTTTAAAATTCTTAATACCACCAAAGAAAAAAACCGTACAGACGTAAAAATAGCATATACCTTCCCTGTTCACATTAAGGTTGGCGATAAGACCATAACCGTTGATACCATACCTGCAACAGTTTCTGCTATTCTTGAGCAAGCAGGCTTTACGGTTGATGACAACGATATGGTACAACCCGCAAAAACCAAAAAAATCACGAAAACAACCTATATTGATTACGCAGATATAGAATACGTAAACGGCACCTATACCGAGGTTATCCCTCACGTTATGGAGACCGTTTACACATCAAGTCAGGTAAAGGGCGTTACCAAGACCGTTGCGGGTAAAGACGGTCTAAAACAGGTAAACTACGTTGAAAAGCTTGTTAACGGCGTATCAGCTGAAAAGATGATACAGAATACCCTTACTCTCTCAGAGGCAGTTAACGGTAAAACGTTGATTGGTACTTACGTTCCGACAACACTTACCTCAACACAGATGATTTCAACGCTAAAGCCTCCATATCAAATCCAGCTTGATGCTAACGGAGTGCCTGTAAATTATACTAAGCATATGACCGTTCAGGCAACCGCTTACACATATACCGGCAACAACTGTTCTACAGGTGTTGCACCTCAGCCGGGATACGTTGCAGTAAATCCAAAACACATTCCGTACGGTACTAAGATGTTTATTAAGTCCAGTGACGGAAAGTATATCTACGGCTATGCAGTTGCCGCAGATACAGGCGGATTTGTTAAAACCCGTCCTACAAATATCGACCTTTTCTTCACAACCAAAAGTGCTTGTACCGCTTTCGGCAGAAGAAACATAGAGGTTTATATTTTACCTTAATTTAAAAATTAAGACCTTTTCAGAAAACAATCTGAAAAGGTCTTTCTTATTTTGCAAAATGAAAGCTTTTTATTTTAAATCTAGGATACTCTATAATTCCGTTTATATTTATTACAGTTCTTCCCTTGCGCTTTGCATATTCTATTGTGTTTGCGGTGCCTCCTGTACGACCGTCAAACCACGTAATAACTATATCGCTGTTATCCACCATATATTTATTTCTTTTAAAATAACAGCCGCGGTTATAATCCTCGCACACGTATATAATCTCATCGGCAACCTTTAAAATATCATTATATCTTTGTTGCCAATCAGCCGAGAAATCCTTTGCCTGATTTTTGAACGGAATCGCACAGACCAGCCGTACTTCAGCCTTTGCTCTTTTAAGGCTTAAAACCGTTTCTGCGGCAATTATATCAAATCCCATCGCCATACCGCTTATAAAGGTTGTAACACCCAAAGAGTAGGCAGAAAAAATTTCTTT
>JAZLAD010000162.1:0-5619 GCA_045613005.1 Acutalibacteraceae bacterium
CTATATGTTTCATACAATAGAAAAACATATAGATGTCGGTGTAACTTCCGAAAGAAGATACTATTAACAAATACAAGAAAACAATTTTTATAACACCACTTGTAAAAATTACACCTAGACTAAGCAACACAAGAAAAACAGCAAATGGCAATAGTAAACTTATTAGCTGTTGAGACAAAGTTGTATAACCGTTGTATATAGCACTAACGGTACCATGACCTACTGTAATAATGCACTTGTCATCAAGCACACCTTTTGATATAGGAATTAGATGCAACATTTCATGTATTGGGGTAATGACTACCAACCAAAATACAGTGCCTCCGAGTATGATGAAAATCAATGTTGGTATATCTACCACATCTCGCAATAATTGACGATAAGAAAAAGCAAAAACTACAAGTAATGTTGTTAAAATTATATTTATTGTACGGGTATGCTTTTTTACTATATTCCAGTCATACCATTTTGTATATCCATTAGCTTTAGATACACCATTTGAAGCGTAATCATAATCTGCATTTCTTAAAATCTTCATATTTACTCCTGATATATTCTGTTACACTTTATCAAATTCTTATTTATCGTTGGTCTTATTATAACACAATTAAAATAATTATCAATAGAATATAAAAAACACCGGCGGTTCCAAAAAACCAAGGGTGTTTTTAAAAACCGTCCTTTAGGATACAATCCTTAGGTTCCGTTTTTTAGCTAAAATATTATCTTTATTCCTCTATATATAATTTATCTTCGCACCAACGGGCAGGGTTTTGATAGATATATTCGGCAATCTCATCATAGTCCTCTCGTCCCCTGATAACGTGATCGTAAAATCCTCGTTGCCATATGTTCCCACCGTATTCTTTATTGCAAAATCTTTTGAATGTCGATACAAAATGCGAAACGAAAGAGGTTTGTTTCGTAGGGGTCGACGTCCTCGGCGACCCGTCCTCGCGAACGAATAATATAAGATGAATATGGTTTGGCATAATAACGTATTGGTCTACGATTATATTATTATAAAATTCATTCATTTGCTTTATGTATTTATCTGCAACAATACCATAAGGCAACAATTCCACGTTTTTCGGGTCGCCGAGGACGTCGACCCCTACAATGCGAGATAAAATCTGCCGCCTTTTGTCTGTGCAGAATGTTATAAAATATGCACCGTTTGAACTATAATCGAAATTTTTAAGCCTTATATGTTTTCTTGACTGCAATTTATTTTTCTTTCTATTATCACCTGTCATATCTATTTTCTTACCTTGAACCTGTTTTTAAAGGTGCATTTTTGGCAGAAGACTTCCGTTAGGATACCATTTGCCAATCCGTTTTTAAAATCTATCGCCCTTTTTGAATTAAGTATATCCTCTAGGTTTTGAGAAAATATATTTCCCAAGGCTACGTCACCGTCAGCATCGAGGCAACAGGGCACCACAGTGCCGTCTGCCAAAATTCCTATCTGACTGATAAGGCCGTAGCAAAAGCCTTGCTCTTCTATTTTACCTTTAGTATCGGCAGGCCAAGTGAATACGCCGTCATACTCTAAAAATATGTTTCTTGCCAGTCTTAATCCCTTGCCGTGAGGTAGCCATTGGTTGCCAAAGCGTGCCCTTAAATAGTTTTCTATAAAACTGTTTTGACTGTTTTGACCCGCCCCTTCGGCGCTATCCTTGTTCCAAAGCCTTAGTACTACGTATATTCCCTTTTCTGCCGCTGAATTTGCAAAATCCACAACACAGTCAAGATAATTTTCAATTTCTGTTTGACCGTTACCCTCAGGAGCGTGAAGGGATACCGACACCTTATGTACAGCACCGCAATTTAAAAGCGGCTCTTTTCTTTTGTTCAAAAGTGTGCCGTTGGTGGTGATACATAGCCTTAATCCGTTTTGCTTTGCCACACTTAAAATCTCGGGAAAATCCTTGTGAAGCAGCGGTTCGCCCAAAACGTGAAGATATACGTATTTTGTCTTGTCCTTGATTTTTGAAACTATCTGCTCAAACTCAGCTACACTCATAACGCGGTTTTCCCTTGTTGTTTTGTGACAAAACGAGCAGCTTAGATTGCAGACGTTTCCTATTTCAACGTAAATTCTCTCCAGCATAATTACCTCTTGAAATTTGATATTTTAATTATACTATAATCCAACTTTAAGGTCAAATAAAAAACTCGGGATGTACCCGAGCTTTAAATTTATTTGTAAACCCTGACTGAAAATTTGTGCGAGCATTTAGGACAAACAGTTTTATGCTTTCCCTTTCTTCGAGGCAGTCTTAAAACCGCCTTGCAGTTAGGACATTTTTTATAAATATGCGTTGTATCTGCCTTGCGGATTCTTGCTACCGCCATTTTGTTTTTTATCTTAAAAACCCAACCTGTAATAATTTTGTTTTCCTTTGTTCTCGCACCTATGTTTCTCGAAAACATACGAAAAATGGCATAAAAGCTAAGGGCATATACCACTAACTGCAATGCCCACAGTCTTAAAAAGCAATTAAGAAATGCCAGTATTGCCGAGAGCACGAACAACACGTAGAAGGTGGTATCGATACCGTAGCGCCCTCTTAAAATCTGCATTAGCCTGTATCTGAAATTCATAATATCAACCTCTGTTTATATTTTATTACTTATTTTACCGTTATTTGTTAACAAACAGTAAAGGTTTAGAAAAATTTTTCGAGTGCTTTTGTTGTAAAAAGTCATATTTTGCGATATAATTAAATCAATCTTTACAAAAGGGGCAAATTTTATGTTTTCAAGAATTAAAAGTGTAGGCATTTTCGGTATTGACTCTTATATGATAGAGATTGAAGCCGACGTTTCAGGCGGTCTTCCCTGTTTTGATATAGTAGGACTTCCCGACGCGGCGGTAAAAGAAGCGCGTGACCGAGTTCGCTCGGCTATCAAAAACTGCGGTTTTAAGTTTCCTCAAAGCCGAATTACCATAAACCTCGCCCCCGCTGACAAGAAAAAGGAGGGTGCGGTTTACGACCTTCCGATTTTACTTTCAATACTAAAGGCATCCGACCAATTAAAATGCACTACCGACGATAGCATCTTCCTCGGCGAATTATCACTAGACGGCAAGGTAAGGCGTGTTAACGGTGTTTTGGCTATGGTTATCACCGCAAGGCAAAACGGCATAAAAAAGGTGTTTGTACCGTTTGACAACGCAACCGAAGCCTCGGCGGTTGAGGGCATTGAGGTCTACCCCGTTTCAGATATTAAATCGGTTATTTCCCACCTTAAAGATGAAAAACAGATAAAACAATTCAAATTTATAAAAGAGCAGACGGCAGAAGTAAATAACATCCTCGATTTTAGCGACGTTAAAGGACAGATAGTTGCCAAAAAAGCGCTCGAGGTAGCGGCGGCAGGCGGACACAATATTCTGCTTATAGGACCTCCAGGCGCCGGCAAAAGTATGCTTGCAAAACGTTTACCCACAATTCTTCCCGAAATGACCTTTGAAGAATCTATTGAAACCACCAAAATACACTCGGTAGCGGGAATACTTAATAATAAAAACCCACTTGTAACCGAAAGACCGTTCAGAGCACCGCACCACACCGTTTCCTCGGTCGGCCTTACAGGCGGCGGTGCTGTACCAAAGCCTGGCGAAATTTCACTTGCCCACAACGGTGTTTTGTTTTTAGATGAGCTACCTGAGTTTAAAAGAGATGCTATGGAGGCGCTTCGTCAGCCGCTTGAGGACGGTAAAATCACGGTATCACGTGCACTGGGCTCGGTCACGTATCCCAGCTCCATTACACTTGTTGCCGCTATGAATCCCTGTCCTTGCGGATTTTTTGGTCACCCTACAAAGCCGTGCAGCTGTTCTCCTAATATGGTGCGAAAATACCTTAACAAAATTTCAGGACCTATGCTTGACCGTCTTGATTTGCACGTTGAGGTGCCGCCCGTTGACTATAAATCCTTAAACGATACTGCACCCACAGAAAGCTCTGCCGAGATAAGAGAACGAGTAAATCGTGCCAGACTCAGACAAGTCGAACGCTACAAGGGCACAGGTGTTACCTGTAACGCCCACTTGACACCCGCTATGCTAAGACGTTTTTGCATAATGAGCGATGATGCAAGTAAGTATCTGTCCGCCTGTTTTGATAAACTAGGCCTATCTGCTAGAGCTTATGACAGAATTTTAAAGGTTGCAAGAACTATAGCAGACCTTGCCGATAGCGATACTATAGAAAAAGCTCATATTTTAGCTGCTATACGCTTCAGAAGCCTCGACCGTAAATATTGGGGAGAATAAATTAAAAAATTTTTATATTTTTGTAACCACTTTTCCTCCTTTAATTGTTGTATATAATGGAGGGAATAGTTTTGTGAGGATTTTATATGCTGACAATATTTTTATCTTACCTTGATGATAGTAACGACAAAAAACAGTTTGAAAACATCTACCTCTCTTTTAGAAAACAAATGGTTTTTTTAGCAATGTCAATATTACATAACGAAAGTGACGCTGAGGACGTAGTTAGTGAGGTTTTCTTGAACATTGCCCAACATAATTGGAGCACCGTGCGAAGAATAGAAAACCCAAACGACCTTAGAAACTATCTTTTAAAGGCTACCAAAAATATGTCGCTTAACAAAACGAAGGATAAAAGCCGAAATAACCTATCCTTAGATACAGATCCTGTATTTAACGTTGACAATATCGAAGATTTAGCCGACGATACGTTTTTAGAGCTAATCGGCAACCGGTTTGAATATGATAAAATTCTCACTGCTATTGACTCTCTTGACCAAAAATACCGTGACGTTTTATACTGTCACTTTATTTTAGAAATGACAATTAACCAAACCTCGAAGCATCTTAATAAAACCCTTTCTTCTACCAAACAACAGCTTGTGCGCGGAAAAAGGATGTTGCTTAAGTTACTCGACGTTAAAGGAGCCAAAATTTTATGACAAACAGCACAGCAAAATTCAAAAGTGCTTTGCGTGAGTCGGTTTCAAAGGAATTCGCCCACGTTCCAACCGATGAAAACAGCATTGACCACACCTTTTCAAAAAACTTTGAGAAGCAAATGGATAAACTTATTAAATCTCAAAGAAAGACTTATTACGTCCTTTTAAATACCGCCGCTAAGCGTGTTGCAGTTATCCTCGTTGTCTGCCTTGTAATACTAACCGCCACATTTAGCATTAAAGCTTTCCGTGAGCCTACTGTAAATTTGATTAAAAAAGTTTATTCAACCTTTACGCATTATTCTTTTGAGGGAGAAACTACGGATATAATAACAAAAGAGTATACAATTAAGGCCCCTGATGGTTTTAAGCAAACGTATAAGCATAAATCCGATGGTTTGATATCAACCCAATACGAGAACAGTTCGGGCGTTGAAATCCACTTTAATCAAATGACAACCAGATATTCAGCCGGTTTCACCGTTGATACCGAACACGGCGAAACCTTTACAAAAACCATTAACAAAATGGAGGTTCATTTTCAAAAACGGTATGACACCCAAACTGTTTTTTGGACCAAGGACGGATACTTCTTCTATATAACTTGTTTCGGTGATATTGATTCCGAAGCTATAGAGGATATGATAAAATCTTTAAATTAAAGAAATACAT
>JAZLAD010000163.1:0-7551 GCA_045613005.1 Acutalibacteraceae bacterium
TGCTTTTTGTTATGTTTTTGCATCCATCGTCGGTTACAAAAACCATATCCTCAATTCTAACACCGAATTTGTTTTCGAGATAAATACCGGGCTCTACCGTCATCACCATATCAGGCTTTAAAATAGTTTCACAGCGAGGACTAAAAGACGGACTTTCGTGTATTTCTATGCCAACGCTATGACCAAGACCGTGACCAAAACAGCCGTTATACTCTTTGTTTATAATATCCCTTGCTATTTTATCAATATAGTTACACTTAATACCGCTTTTAATAGCCTTTAGTGCCTCAAGCTGCGCCTTTAAAACCGTTTCATAAACCTTTCTTTGCTGGTCGGTAACACAACCTACCGCAACAGTCCTGGTCATATCAGAACGGTATCCGTTTACAACAGCGCCAAAATCCATTGTGACAAAATCGCCGTTTTCTATTTTTTTATCGGTAGGTACTCCGTGTGGAAGCGAGGAGTTTTTACCCGAAACAACTATAAAATCAAAGGCTACACCCTCTGAGCCTTGCTTTCGCATAAAAAATTCCATATCAAGCATTATTTGTTTTTCACTTCTGCCCTTTTCAATCCTCTCTAGAATATATGAAAAGGTCTCGTCGGTAAGCTTTTGTGCGAGTTCAATATTTTTAAGTTCGGCTTCACTTTTTACACTTCTAAGATTTAAAATTAAATCGGAAATTTTAGTATCAGCGGATACCTCAATACCCTCAAAAACTTGTTTGTATCTTTCAAAGCTTCCAACCGACACAAAATCAGTTTCCAAATATATTTTGTTTATATTTCCCTCTTTGCAAAGAGAAAAAATTTGCGTTATACCCTTATCTAAAAGCATAGTTTTGCAAGACTTAACCAAAGCTTTTGCCTTTTCAATATATCTTGAATCAGTAAGGAATACGGCGCTTTTTTTAGTTATGAAAACAAAGCCGTCACTACTGCTGAAAGTTGTAAGATAAAATCTGTTAGGCTCTGAAATTATAAGTGCGCCTTCATTTTCCTTTAGAGCTTCTTGTATATTTTTTATAGCAATCTCTAACATAGCTTCTCCTAAAAACAAACTCGGGTTTGCACCCGAGTTTTATTTGTATTAAATATTATTCTTCGGGCATTTCCCAGTTATGCCAAATTTCCTGAACGTCGTCGTTTTCTTCGAGCATATCAATAAGCTTTTCCATCTTTACTACCATATCAGGATCATCGATAGCGGTAGTGGTCTGAGGAATATATTGAACCTCAGCTAAAAGGAAGGAATAACCCTGTTCCTCTAACGCATCTCTTACAGCACCTAAATCGTTAGGACCTGTTGTAATTTCAAAAACGTCACCGTCAAAGTTAAAGTCCTCAGCGCCTGCTTCAAGTGCTGCTTCCATAACGGTATCCTCGTCCTTACCCTCTGCCTCGATTTCGATAACACCCTTGCGGTCGAACATAAACATAACCGAGCCAGACTGACCGAGATTTCCGCCGCACTTATCAAAATAGTGACGCATTTCACCTGCGGTACGGTTGCGGTTATCGGTAAGTGTTTCAACTACAACGGCTACACCGTTTGGACCGTAGCCCTCATAAATCAACTCTTCGTAACTGTTGCCGCCTGTTTCACCTGCAGCCTTTTTTATAATTCTTTCAATATTTTCGTTAGGAACGTTTGCAGCCTTTGCCTTTGCAATAGCATCCTTTAACTTGCTGTTTTCCTGAGGATTAGGACCGCCGTTTTTAACTATAACTGCAATTTCTCTACCCATTTTAGTAAAGATTTTAGCCTTTGCGGCATCGGTCTTTTCCTTTTTACGCTTGATATTATTCCATTTAGAATGTCCTGACATTTTAGGATTCTTCCCTTCAGCTTATTTGATTAAATTTTCAACCTAGTAATTGTATCACAAATTTTTGTTCTGTTCAAGTGCTTTTTCACATATTCTCGAAACGTCTTGTAACGAGGATATCTGACCGCACTCACGCCTTAGCGCCGCCGCACCATCAAGTCCCGTCATATACCACGCGGTGTGCTTCCTTGACTCTAAAATCGCATTATGCGGGTCCTTATATTTTAGCATTAAATTTATTTGCTCTATACAAATTTCGAGCCTTTTTTCAAGGGACGGTTTTTCATAAGCAATACCGCTAAGATATGCGTTTATTTCCTCAAAAACAAATGGATTACCCATAGCGCCTCTGCCCACCATTACAAAATCGCAACCCGTTTTTTCGTACATAGCCTTGGCAGTGCGGCCGTCTATAATATCTCCGTTTGCAATAACGGGGATTTTTACCGCATCCTTAACCGCTTTAATGCTATCAAAGTCTACAGGCGGAGCATACATCTGATCCCTTGTTCTTCCGTGCACCGTAATAGCACTAGCACCCGATGCCTCACAGGCAAGTGCTAATTCAGTAGCATTTAAGCTGTTTTTATCCCAACCTATTCGCATTTTAACGGTAACGGGAACGTCCACGGCGTCCACCACCGCACGAACTATTTTTGCAGCTAGCGGCACATTTTTCATAAGCGCACTTCCGCCGCCGTTTCCTGCAACCTTAGGCGCAGGACAACCCATATTTATATCGATAAAATCAGGGTGAAATTCGAGTGCGCGTTTAGCCGCAAGTGCCATACTTTCTTCCTCGCACCCGAAAAGCTGAGAAGCACAGGGTCTGGTTTCCTCAGCGCAAAAAAGCAGTTCTTTTGATTTCTTATCGCCGAGTGCCACACCCTTGGCGCTCGTGAGCTCGCCCACGCAAAATGCCGCACCGTGTGACATACATATTTCTCTCATCGCCCTGTCTGCAACCCCTGCCATAGGCGCCAGTGCCGCAAAACCATTGATTTCTAAATTTCCTATTTTCATAAATTTTTATCTTGATTTTCCTCTTTATATATATTACCTTCTAAAAATACCATATTTTTAAAAAAGTGTCAAGAAGCCTTGAAAAAAGGTGGGCATACATAGTATAATATTACAAACTACGAGAAAAGGAACTAAAAATATGAGTGAAAAATCAGTAAAGGCAAGGGAATTATTTTTAAAAGGATATAACTGTTCGCAATCGGTCATCGGCGCGTTTTGTGAGGATTTAAGGTTAGATTTTAAGACTGCAATGCTAATTTCTTCATCGTTTGGCGGAGGAATGGGCGGACTTAGAGAAACCTGCGGCGCACTAAGCGGTGCTTTTATGGTAATAGGTCTTAAATACGGATACACCACTCCCGATAACCCCAACGAAAAAGCAGAGCTTTATAAAAAGGTACGGATTGTAGCCGAAGCCTTTAAGCAAAAATACAACACTATGCTTTGCCGTGAGCTTTTAGAGGCTAAAAACCTTATTGTTAAAACTGAGCCTAGTATTCGCACCGAAAAATATTACAAGGAAAGACCTTGTGCCGTTTTTGTTGAGAGCGCGGCAGAAATTTTAGAGGAAGTTTTATAATGCAAAAGGACTTAACGGTAGGCAGTGTAAAAAGGCACTATTTCAAATACCTTATCGCCGCCTTCGGCAGTGCAATGATAGGCTGTATTTACGCCGCCGTTGATGCCGCCGTTGTAGGACATTACGCAGGGCCGGTCGGCGCGTCTACCTTAGCGGTTGTACTACCTATCTGGACTATCATATATAGCCTAGGTCTTTTAATCGGTATTGGCGGTTCGGTTTGCTACAGCTTTTACAAGGGCAAGGGTGAGCAGCAAACAGCTAACGCATATTTTACACTTTCGATTATTTTAGCAATTATAAGCAGTATCGTTTGCTTAGTATTATTTGTGTTTTTCGACCAGCCTCTGCTTAGACTTTTTGGTGCCGACAACACTATTTTACCACTTGCAAAGGAATATCTTTTGCCCATAAAATTTGTTATTCCCGTATATCTTTTCACCGAGGTAATCGCCGCTTTTCTTAGAAACGACAACGCCCCCGCACTTGCAACCAAGGCTGTGCTTTTAGGCGGTATTTTCAACGTAGGTGGAGATTTTCTGCTTGTTTTTTTCTTTAATTTAGGATTTTTAGGTGCAGGTCTTGCCACAGCGCTGGGTATGACCTTTTCTCAAATATTAATGCTAACGCATTTTTTATCCCGAAAAAACACACTTCGTTTTGTAAGATTTAAAAATGTTTTAAGTAAGCTAAAAGATGTATTTGTAAGCGGTTTTTCATCCTTTATAACCGATATGGCTATGGGCGTGGTGGCTATACTCTTTAACCGTCAGATACTTAAAACCTTAGGTTCGGATGCCCACTCAGTTTTCGGAGTGCTTACCCAGATATCCGTACTTGTACAATGCTCCACCTACGGCGCCGGTCAAGCCGCGCAGCCGATACTTTCGGTAAACTTCGGCGCTAAACACTACAATCGAGTTAAGGATACCAACAAATACGGTCTTATCACAGTAATAATTTTTGGTGTTTTTTGGATGGCAGTAATGCTCTTATTCCCAACCTTTATGCTAAAGCTTTATATGGATCCCACCGACAGCGTACTTAAAATCGCACCCGAAATTATAAGAATATACGGTATTTCATATCTGCTTTTACCGCTTAACATTTATTCTACCTATTATTTCCAATCGGTTATGAGGCCTAAAACCGCACTTGCAGTATCACTTCTTCGAGGTTTGATACTTTGCTCTATTCTTGTTTTCTTGCTACCAATGCTTTTTGGCAAAACAGCCATTTGGTACGTTATGCTCGTAACCGAGTTAATAGTTAGCATATACGCTATAATAAATATAAAAAAATCGAATAAGCTTCAAGCAAAATTAAATCCGAGTGACTAATCACTCGGATTTTCATTTAATCGTTAAAATATATTCCGTTTTTAAGGCCTTCTAACATTATCTTTGCGCTGCTTGTGTTTGTTGATAGCGGAATACGCTGAACGTCGCAAAGACGAAGCAATGCTGATACGTCAGGCTCGTGAGGCTGCGCGGTCAGCGGGTCGCGAAGAAATATAACAAGGTCTAAATTGCCATCAGCCAACATCGCGCCTATCTGCTGGTCACCGCCGAGAGGTCCGCTTTTGAATCTGTGTATTTTAAGCTCGGTCTCGCCCATTATAAGCGTTCCCGTAGTACCCGTAGCAAAAAGCTCGTGCTCGGCTAACACGTCCTTATAAAGAACGGCGAGATTAATTATTTCCTGCTTTTTCTTATCGTGAGCAATTAAGGCTATCTTCATTTTTACTCCCCTTTGTTTTTAAAACCGTAATCATAATATCCGTTTTTCTTATAATACTTATATTCATAGGTTTTTGTCGATTTTTCGGTAGAATTTAACACTGCGCCTAAAATTTTGCAACCGCTTTTTTCAAGCTGTCTTTTGGCTTCACGTGCAAGTCTGCGACGGGTTTTGCAATCCGATACAACAAATATGGCACCGTCGCACAATTCGGCGATAACTGCGGCATCTATAACCATACCCACAGGCGGTGTGTCGATAATTATATAGTCGTAGCCCTCCCGTAAAACAGCGAGCGTATTTTTGAGCACCTGATTTTCAAGAAGCTCCACCGACATATCAGAGTACTTTCCTGCAAAAATAACGTCAAAATTTTCATCCTGAGTCTTGTAAATTACGTCTTCAAGATTACATTTACCTGAAAGTAATTGGGAGAGTCCTGATATTTCGTTTTTAGCACTGCTTTGCAAAAGCTCAGACTTTCGCATATCGGCATCTATCAAAATGGCCTTTTTTCCACTTTCCGCAAGACTTTTTGCAAGTTTTGCAGAAATGGTGCTCTTTCCCTCGTTTTCGGTGGTGCTTGTAACCAAAATAACCTTAATTAAGTCACCGCAAAACATAAGGTTAACCTTTAGCGTTTTAAACGCCTCAAGCATTCCATAGGTATTGAAACCTTCCATATTAAAATTAACCTTTTTTACAGCACTTTTGTTTTCCTCTGTCTCTGCAATAAGGTCGTTTGATTCTGTGCTTTTAATATCTTCCATTTTTTATTTCCTCATACCGGTAATAGTGTTTTCCTTAGTGTTTGTATAGGGTATGACACTTAAAACCTCTAGTCCTAAAAATCTCTTAACGTCTTTTTTGCCCTTTATTGTGTCATCAAAAACGTGAAATACGAACACAACCGCCAACGCAACCGTAAGACCGCCTAAAAATCCACGTATTAAAACGTGTAGCATTTTAAGGCTCGACGGTGATGTCGGCAAATCTGCAGTACTCACAATATTTATCGTATCCTCATTGTTGAGTATTACAAAAATTTCTTGCTTTGCTACTTCACATATTTTGTTTGCAATCTTCTGAGCATTTTCTGCTTTTTCATCCGAAACGTAAATTACCAGAACTCGGCTGTTGCTGGGATTTTTTATCTCAATTTTGCTCTTTAATTGAGCAACAGTTGTGCTTAAATCCAATTCGTTGATAACGCGGGAAAGCACCACCTTATCGGTAATAATTTCGGTGTAATCCCTTATAAGATATGCTGAAACTGAAAAGTCTCCCGTGCTGATTTGCTCACCCTCAACGGTGGTTCTGGTAATAAGCATCTTAGCGCAAGCGGTATACTTAGGCTTTGTAAAAAACTTTGCATATAAAAACGAGCATAAAACGCCTAAAACCACAATAGCTATTACTATATACTTTTTATTCCATATCTCAATCAAAATTTCTCCAAGGCTTACAGCCTCTGTATTTTCATTATGTTTTTTAGCTTCCAAAAAAGATTTCACCCTCTAAAACAATATCAATTAATTATATAATTTAAAAGTGAAATTGTCAACAAACATTTTGGGCATTTATTAGGCAATTTTAACCTTTATAAAAATAATTTAAATTTTTTTGAAAAAACACTTGCATTACGGCATACTATATAGTATAATAGCGTTACGCCTTAAAGGCAAAGTTATATATCGCGGGGTGGAGCAGCTGGTAGCTCGTCGGGCTCATAACCCGAAGGTCGTTGGTTCAAGTCCTTCCCCCGCAACCAAAGAAAAAAGCAGTCGAAAGACTGCTTTTTTCTTTGGAATGATGTTTGCCTTACGGCAAATGATGTCGTTTCACTAATGATGACGCTAACGCTGATGATGTCGGCTTCGCCTGATTTTTTGGCAAACATCGCACCATTGCGAGTATAACGAGCAACATCATTTTGCGTAGCATAACATCACTTCGGCAACGCCGATACATCACTTTATTTTTCTTTTTATCTATCCGAAATTTTTGACATGGTTTAGTTTTTTAATAACTCCGTCTTGCTTTTTGTCTTTTTGAAAAGTATAATAAAACAAGCGATTTAACAAAGTTCTTTACTGCCAAGGAGAATATAAAATGACGTTTTACGATATAACCGAACAAGACAAAGAGCTTATACAAGCAGCCCTTAAAACCTTAGAAAAGAATTTTGACGATGGTATTTACAATCACACGGTAGGCGCGGCGGTGCGGTGTAAAAACGGAAATATTTACAGCGGTGTAAATTGTGACGGTATTCACGGCTCCTGTGCGGAATATATCACAATGGGAATTGCAATCTCTAAGGGTGAGCGCGAATTTGACACAATAGTTGCAGTCCACGATAGAGCACCTAATTGT
>JAZLAD010000164.1:0-6535 GCA_045613005.1 Acutalibacteraceae bacterium
CGTTTGTGGCAATTGAAGTTTGAGCGATCTTAGTGCGTTTTGTCCTTTCTTCTCTTTCCCCTTTTTTCCTTTTTTTCTCTTCCCCTTTTCACGCCACCTATTAACAGCTCAATACCTAAAACGTGACTTTTAGAGCCGTTATTTGAAATGGCGCTAATAGCCGTTACACCAAGAAGTGACACTATAGAGCAAACAATCTGCCAAGCAGTAGGCTTTTCGCCTAATATAAGCCCTGAAAAAAGCGCCACACCAACAGGAACTAAGGCTATTATAATACCCGATAGTGCCGAGGAGGTTAGTTTTAGTCCATAAAGCTCGAATATAAAATACAAAAGCGGCTGTGCCAACCCCATAAAAATTAACGTCTTTATATTTTTACCCTTAAATTTTGGTCTGAAAACACCAAAAAGCATTAAGAGATTAAGCACCAAAAATGCTACTGTAAAGCGCACTGATAATATAAGCAAAGGGTGAGCGACACCTAGCGCCATTTTTGAAAAAATAAAACTAAAGCCGAATATAACGTTAGCAAGCAGTGCCGCAGACATTCCCTTTATTTGTCCTTTGTTTTTCAACTTTATTCCCTCTTACTGTTTGCCTAGTTGTTTATTGCGCTCAAAAGAGGCGTTAACAGCCTTTTCTGTTAGTTCATACAGTCCGCCGTCCTCAAAAGCATTTACACCCATTATTGTACTTCCGCCCTTTGAACAAACAGCCTGTTTCAATTCCTCGGGGTTTTTACCTGAGTCCAAAAGCAGTTTTGCAGAGCCGAGCATGGTTGTAGCGGCATATTTAATCGACTGTTCGCGCGTAAGACCGATAGTAGAACCCGCTTTTGCTAATGCATCAATAAACATAAACATAAATGCAGGACCGCAGCCCGAAACCGAACAGCCGGCATCTATTAAGTCCTCATCTATTAAATCGAGTGTTCCGCTATACTGCATATCGCTAACAAAGCTTTGCAAGTCTTCATCAGAAACATAAGAATTTCTGCAGTAAAGAATCATGCCCTCCCCCACCGAAACGGGTGTGTTAGGCATTATTCTTATAACAGGCACCTTCTCGCCCACAAAATCGGTTATGGCAGCTATTTTAAGACCTGCCGCCATGGTTATTAAAAGTGGTTTTTTATTCTTCAGTAGCTCACCTATAGAGGCAATTGTTTCGCGCATAACCTGTGGCTTTACGCCAAGAAAAATCCTATTGCAATTATTCACGATATCCTCGTTTGTACCAAAACTGCAACCAAGTTCGTTTGCTAGTTCTTTTGCCTTTTCGGGTAAATAATCCGATAGCATAATATCTTTAGTGGTTTTAGAGAGTGCTCTGGCTAATGCACCGCCCATATTGCCACAACCGATAAATCCGTATTTCATAATTTTCTCCTATCTTACGTTTCCGTCACCGTATATGACATACTTATAGGTGTTGAGTTCGTTAAGGCCCATAGGACCTCTTGCGTGTAGCTTTTGGGTTGAAATACCCATTTCACAGCCAAGACCGAATTCGCCGCCATCGGTAAATCTTGTCGAAGCGTTAACGTAAACTGCGGCACTATCTACAGTTTTTGTAAAATACTCAGCCGCACTTGTATCTTTAGTAACGATTGCTTCGCTGTGTCCCGTTGAATGCTTGGCTATATGGTCGGTAGCATCAACCACTCCGCCAACACATTTAACCGCTAAAATATAATCCAAAAATTCGGTATCAAAGTCATTTTCATTAGCCTTAGTTCCCTCGATTATATTAGCGGCGGTATCATCTAGTCTTAGCTCTACTGCACAAAGGCCGTTTGACAATCTATCGTCTACAAGTTTTTTCTTTAACATA
This sequence comes from Acutalibacteraceae bacterium, assembly GCA_045613005.1. GTDB lineage: Bacteria > Bacillota > Clostridia > Oscillospirales > Acutalibacteraceae > UBA737. Next base: position 1,834 of record JAZLAD010000164.1, read on the forward strand.
GGTAAAAACTCGTTTGCTATCGCCGTATCAACCAATAATACCTCTTCTGCATTGCAAACGCTCGGTCTGCTGGTCTTTGCATTTTCAACAATTTTCAGCGCCATTTGAAGGTCGGCACTTTTTTCAATGTAGATATGGCAAATACCCGTTCCCGTTGCGATACAAGGTACGGTTGCATTCTTAACACAAGCGTTTATAAGACCTGCGCCGCCTCTTGGAATCAGCAGGTCAATATATTTATCGGCTGTCATAAGCGCAGTAGCGCTGTCTCTTGAGGTATCCTTTACTAAATTTACAGCATCAGGATTTATATTCGCCTTTTCTAAGCCTTTTTTAAGTGCAATTACTATAGCGTTTGCAGAACGAAACGCCTCTTTACCGCCGCGCAGTATACAAACGTTACCGCTTTTAAGCGCTAAAGCTGCCGCATCGCTTGTAACGTTCGGTCTGCTCTCATATATAATTGCAATAACACCGATAGGTACCGACACCTTGGTTATCTTAAGACCGTCTTCCCTTGTATGCTCATCTAAAACTCTGCCTACGGGGTCCTTTAGCTTTGCTACCTGTCTTATACCCTTTGCCATAGCCTCGATACGAGATTTATTTAAGGTTAATCTATCAATCATAACCTCGGATATTTTATCACGTGAAGCCTCGATATCTAAAGTGTTGGCGTTAAGGATTTCTTGGCTGTATTCAAGCAATGCATCTGCCATAGAGTAAAGCGCATTATTCTTTTGTTCGCTAGTTAGCGCCGCTATCTCTTTTTTTGCCGCAACTGCGGACTTTAACATTTCAATCATTCTATTTCACCGTAAATCTTGTGCCTATTGCAATACCTGCAATAGCATCGTAAATATTTTGAGTATTTGCACCGTTTGTAATTATCATATCACAGCCGCAGTCCATACAAATTTTTGCGGCATTTAGCTTTGTTACCATTCCGCCGGTGCCGAATGCAGAGCCCTTTCCGCCCGCTAGTGCGTAAATACTATCATCCAGCTTTGTAACACAGCTTATAAGCTTAGCATTCTCGTCTTTATGTGGGTCGGAGGTATAAAGACCGTCTATATCAGACAAAAGAATCAGCAGGTCGGCATTTACGCTCTTTGCAACCTCGGCGCCTAAGGTATCGTTATCACCGATTACGATTTCTGCAGTTGAAACGGTATCGTTTTCGTTGATAATCGGTATAGCGCCAAGCTCAAGCAGTCGGCTGAGTGTGTTGCTGAAATGCTCGTGGCGTTCATTATCCTTTATATCCTCGCCCGTTATAAGAAGCTGGGCTACCGTGTGATTGTATTCGCTGAATATTTTATCATATGTATACATAAGCTCACACTGACCAACAGCCGCCGCTGCCTGTTTAGTGGATATATCACTCGGACGTTCTTTAAGCCCCAGCTTGCCCGTGCCCATCGCAATAGCACCTGATGACACCATAATAATCTCGTGACCTGCATTTTTAACGTCGCTTATAACCTTACACATCTGCTCAAATCTTCTTATATTAAGATTACCTGTTGCGTGTGTAAGGGTGCTTGTTCCAATTTTAATTACTACTCGCATTTTTATTTCTCCAAATCCAAATTATAATCATTATAATTCTATATTCAAAATTTTACCCGAATCACTAATTCCCGCCATAACCGACTTATCGGTGATGCCAGGTATAAACCAAAACATTCTGTCAACCTCGAATAATTCGTCGTAGGCCTTTTTACATTCGGTCGCAGAGCCAAATTTAAAGCTGATTTCCTTAACAGGCAGTTTCGAACTCAAAAGGTTCAAAAAGGTAACGAAATCATATTTTTCCATATATAAGCCGTTGTAAACAAAGTAGTTATACTTAGTAGCGGTGCAAGATGGTACGTTTTGTCCCTCGCTTATTGTATGTGTCAGTTTTAAATCCTCATCATTTATAAGAAAATATTCGTAATCTCTTAAATGCTCGTTAGGATTTTCGGATAGTTTATCGTCCCAAGTCAAATCTATGTAATAAAAATCACCGTCAACCTTAACGCAATTCCATTGATGCGATTCACCCGTTAACTTATTAGTGCCGCTAACCCTAATACCCTCGAGCCCTAATTTATCAGCTAAATACTTAAACGCCGCCGAATAGCCCGAACAGATTGCCTGACCTTTAACCAAACAGCCGTATATACCGGTGCTGTTGCGGTTTTCCTGAGGTATATCCTCTTCCTTATTAATAACCATATCTGCGCTCTCGGTATCGTAAACCGTATTATCAACTATGTAATCGTGAATATATAAAACCTTTTCATAATCGGTAGCATCACCTTTAAGCTTTGATAAAATACGCTGTGTCGCAGCATCTATCTCAGACTGCATAGTTTGTATCTCAAGGTCACTTAAGGATACCTTAGGTTTAAAAACAATAGTTGTATTAACCTCGGTCTTGCTTTTTTCATACGAGCTGCTGCGTGTCAGCCAAAAATGCTCGGGGCAATCTGTATAGACTATCTGATAAGCATCGAAAAGGTATTCCGAACAGTCAAACCCGAAGCTTACCGTCTTTTCACCGTTTGAAAACGCTTGTTTCATTTTGCTGACTAAAAGCTCAATCTTTTGAGTCTTATCCATCGCCTCAAAGTCTATAGCCTCTTGGGATTTTTCTTCCGGAAGTGTCAGGTCTAACAGAAAATCTTCCTTAGAACAACCGCAAAGCGAAGCCGCAATACAAAAAACAAGAAGAGTGCATATTAATCTTTTTATACACTTCAAGCTAATCTCTCCTTTAAAGAGCGTGACGCGCATATTCCTCGCCGTCAAGATTTTTAAAGATAAACTCATTATCTTCGAGTATTATATAGCTATGCTCGGAGTTTTCTTTAGGTATTGATACAGAGCCTGTGTTTATGTAAATATATTCGCCGTTGTCTACAAATTTCGGTATATGGGTGTGTCCGTTAAGAAGTATATCACCCTTTGAAATTGGTGGTAGATTATCGGGACTAAATTTATGTCCGTGGGTTGCAAAAATCATTCTGCTACCTAGATATAAAATGCTGTATTCTGCAAGTACGGGAAATTTCAGCACCATCTGGTCTACCTCGGTATCGCAGTTTCCCCTAACACACAAAATTTTATCCTTTAGCGGATTTAGCATTTCTATAACCTTTTTAGGCTCGTAGCCTCTTGGTAAATCGTTTCTCGGTCCGTGATATAAAACGTCACCTAAAAGCAGTAATTTATCGGGCTTTTCTACTTCAAAACGCTTTAGCATTTTCTCACAGTAAAATGCCGAGCCGTGTATATCCGATGCTATCATAATCTTCATAAAAAATACCTCGCCAAAAAATAAAATTATCACAGATAAATTATAGCAAAAGACTGCTTTCAAGTCAATAAAATATACTGCTATATATTTATTAATAATATACAAGCCCTTACTCATATCCTAAAATTAGGAAGGTAGGGGCTATTATGAAAGTCTTTGTAATAACAAAAAAGCATATTATGCTGTCACTTATTTTGTGTTTAACCATTGTTTTACTGTCGCTCGGTTCTGCGGCAGTAATTGCAAGTAACGACCGAAAACTGCCGATATACTGCGTTGAAACCGAGAAAAAAAGGGTGGCTATTAGCTTTGATGCCGCCTGGGGCAACGATGACACCGAACAGCTTATTAAAATTCTTGGTGAATACAAGGTACCGGCAACCTTTTTCGTGGTCGGTGCCTGGGTAGATAAGTATCCTGAGTCGGTCGAAGCGCTCTCAGCCGCCGGACATCAGATTCAAAACCATTCAAATACACATCCGTATATGACACAGCTGTCCCGCGCACAAATGATTGATGAGTTAAATGCCTGTAACGAGAAAATAAAGAAGATTACGGGCACTGCACCAAATCTTCTTCGTGTGCCGTACGGTGACTACGATAACAGCGTTTTAGAAGCCGCCGAAAGCCTTAAAATGTACACTATCCAGTGGGACGTAGACAGTCTTGACTGGAAGGACAGTGCAACACCCGATAGTATTTGTAGGCGGGTAACAAGCAAGGTAAAAAACGGCTCGATTGTGCTTTTCCACAACGACGCTGATCATACACCTGCCGCACTCCCTAACATACTTAAAACGCTTAAAAACGACGGATATGAGTTTGTATTCATAAACGATTTAATCTATAAAGAAAATTACGAAATTAAGCACGACGGTACGCAATGCAAAATTAACTAATAATATTTAAGTATGTCGGTGAATGTCGCAAATTTACACATTATAAAAGTCACGAAATATATGGAATCAACATATATTTGTAGTATAACATAAATAATATATATTATTTATGTTATACTATTAGTGCAACTAAATCAAAACAAAATGTATCGAAAGTGAAATAAAATGTGTAAATATGTTGACATTTTGCTACACATATGTTATTATTTAGTTGCAACAAGTACGTTTCACAATGTACGGTTAAACATTGTTGATTCAAGTACGTTTCACAATGTACGGTTAAACATTGTAAAAGGTCCAAGTCTTCGGGCTTGGACCTTTTGTTTGGGGATGTTAATATGAAGGAAAATGCAATATATTTCGCCAAAAATCAATTTTATAATATTATAAAAGAAAATGGCGGTCAATGGAATGACAAAAAAGAAAGACCAATAGTTTGTTTAATTGCAGACGATGAAGTAAAAGGTCTGTACTGGGCAATTCCTATGGGTGCTTG
>JAZLAD010000165.1:0-3492 GCA_045613005.1 Acutalibacteraceae bacterium
TTTTCGGGAGGGGTAACCCCTCCCCTACAATTACATTTTACATTTATTATTCTGTTCTTAGTGCTACAACGGGGTCTTTCTTAGCGGCACTTCGTGACGGGATAATTCCTGCAAATAGTGTTAAGATTACACTTATTGCAACAAAGAGAATTGCTACAGGAAGCGGCAGTTGTGCTCTAAGACCGCTGATATCGGTTAGCGCATAAAGTATTGCGTTTATTGGGATACATAACAGATAGGTTATAACTACACCGAGTAGACCCGAGGTAAAGCCTAGGATTGCCGTTTCTGCATTAAACAGACCCGAAACGTTCTTTTTGGAAGCACCTATTGCTCTCAAAATTCCTATTTCCTTTGTTCTTTCCTGAACTGAAATTAAGGTTATAACGCCTATCATTATTGAGGAAACTATAAGCGATACCGCAACGAAGGCTATAAGCACGTAGGTTATAGCGTTGATTATGGTGGTTATTGAAGACATCATAATACCAACGTAGTCGGTATACTTGATTTTTGAAATTTCGTCAGTGCCCTCGTTATATTTAGCTATTACGTTTTCAATAACGTCCTTATCCTCGAAGGAAGCGGCATAGAGATTGATTGTTGCAGGGCTATCAAGGTCAACGTAGCCTAATTTCTTTAGGTTACCTTCATAGCTTGATTCAGAGAAGATTAAAACCTCTTCATAGTAAACAGCGGCCTCGGCTGCAGTATAGTTTTGCATTGCCATTTGAAGCATTGTGCTAAGCTGCGTTTCGCTCATAGTAGAAAGCTGTGCCTTTACACCTGCTGCATACTGTGCCTTATACTGCTCCACAGCAGCCTTTTGATAGAATTCTTTAAGGTCCTCATCACTCATAGACTCTAAGTATCCTAGAATTTCTTCCTGTGACATACCCGTTTGCTCTTTGAGTGCAGCAGCCATACCTTGTTCTGCAACCTTGCGGTCATAACCTGCCATAATACCCGCCACTGCGTTTTCAAGGTTTTCTTTTGACGGAATACTCGAAATGCTTATAAACGCTTCTGCTCTTCCCTTTTGGTCAAGAGTTGCAATATATTTTTTAAATTCTTCAAACTTTTGCTCGTCGGTCAAAGTGCCTGTATTCTCTTTAAAAGGAAGGCCTGTGAATATATCCTTATCTTTGGACTCTAGTTGTGCTTTAACCGCGGGTGAATCTTCAGCCTCTGTTATTATATATTCTGTCAACGCATTGGTATAGGCAATAGAACCGTTTAGCATTGTAGAAACTGCATCCTCATTAGGCTTTATAATGCCTACAACCTTTAATGGTAGTCCATTATCATAAAGGTATTTAAGACCCGTTTCGCTGTTTCTTAAATCGGTATAAAGACCTGTTGTTTTGTCATAGGTATAACAGTCAGAGCCTAAAATCGTGCGATATTCCCTCTCGCAGATTTCTCTGTATGACCATTTCTTTTCGAGCAGTTTTATTTGCTCACCGTTTAAAGCCGCCTTGGTTACCTCATCTATTTCTTCCTTGGTTTTAAGGCCTAGGGCGTAAAGGGTCATATCGTCAAGCTCGTTGTTTTCATCGAGCACTAAAACGATTTCGTTATATTTTGTAGGCCACTCGCCGTAAACTATATCATACTGCTTTTTAAGGACGGGGTTTACAAGCTCTCCATTCTCGCCGCTTAGCATTTCCTGCCATAAAACAGATGAACTCATAGGTGAAAGGGAGGACATCGCAGAGCTGCTCATATATCCCATACTGTCACCCATATTAAGCATACCCGATAAATCCATACCAAAATGCTCAAGCAGTATTTCCTGCATCAGTTCTTCTGAATCGGAAAGGATTATTTTGCCGTCGGTATCCTTTGTATAAACCAACAAATCGGTATTATAGGTATACTGAACACCGCGAAGTGCTGTGCCTAAAGAGTTTTCATCGGTTTTATTTTTCTTTTCTTCTTCTATATATTTTTTAAAGCTTTCAAGGTCGTTAACGGTAGTTTCGGCAGAGTTCAGAGCATTTACCAAATCGTACATCATTGATTTTTGGTATACCGCATCCATCTCGTGCTCTTTTGACGACTTGGCCGCGCCCATAAAGGCCTCCAAAAGACTGCCAAGATCCATTGTTTGCGCTTCGATTGTTAACGGATACGAGGTTAAGGTGTCCTCTTGAACTGCGTTTATATACGCCGTCATACCGTGTGACACCGCATAAATTAAGGCAATGCCTATAATGCCTATACTTCCCGCAAAGGAAACAAGCGCTGTTCTGCCCTTTTTGGTGAATAGATTTTTAAGAGAAAGACCGAACGACGTAAAGAAGGAAATTGAAGGCTTTTTAACACCTTTTTCTGCTTCTGTTTTAGTAGTAGCACGTTGGGTTTCCTGTGCTAATTCCTCAGTTTCAATAGGGTCGGTATCGCCGGTTATAACACCGTCAAGCATATTGATAATTCTGCTTGAATAACGGTTTGCAAGATCAGGGTTATGGGTTACCATAATTATAAGGCGGTTTTTAGATATCTCCTTTAAAATCTCCATAACCTGAACGCTGGTTTCGGTATCAAGAGCGCCTGTTGGCTCATCAGCCAAAATTATATCAGGGTTATTAACAATAGCACGTGCTATTGCCACACGCTGCATCTGTCCGCCTGACATTTCGCTAGGTTTTTTGTTTATCTGATCGCCAAGGCCTACCTCTTCGAGTGCCGATTTAGCTCTGGCTCTTCTCTCGTGCTTCGAAACACCCGAAAGGGTCAAAGCCAGTTCAACGTTTTGAAGCACCGTTTGGTGCGGAATAAGATTATAGCTTTGAAACACAAAGCCTATAGAATGATTGCGGTATGAGTCCCAATCTCTATCACCGAATTCCTTAGTGGAACGGCCGTTTATCACAAGGTCACCCTCGGTATATTTATCTAGGCCACCAATGATATTAAGCATAGTTGTTTTGCCGCAACCCGAAGGTCCTAATATGGATACAAACTCGCTTTCTCTAAAGGTCAGATTTATTCCTTTAAGCGCGTGAACCGTTTCACTGCTTGTAGGGTAATCCTTTATAATGTTTCTAAGCTCTAGCATAATCGCTTTCCTTCCCTAAAACAAACTGTTAATATATACTAACATATAATTATGAACTAAAAATAAACAAATGATATTTTCTAAATTAAAATAAGGGGCTGTCAAAAGACAACCCCTCTTATCGTTTTCAAATTATTTGCAAAGCTTCTTCTTTGCGGTGAAAGCTACTGCAGCAGAGCCAAACATAAGAGCAACTAAAACAATAGCAGTTGCATCAAATGTAGGAGGAGCTACAGGATCCTTAGGCTTACCTGTTAAAGGATCTGTAATCTTGCCGTTATAGTTACCACAGATAACTAGGTCTGCCATTACCTCAAGGGAAATTGTAGGATTCTTTAAAGAGCCTGATACTATTACGTAGTCAGTACCTTCAACCGCTACAGAGCCATCCTTCTTGTAAATAGTCCATGAATCGAACTTTCCTTCTG
>JAZLAD010000166.1:0-2057 GCA_045613005.1 Acutalibacteraceae bacterium
GCCAGCCTTCAAAACTTGTATCAATTATATACTCGCCAAAGCCTAGTTCGCTGTTAGATGCACAGCGTGTTTTGATGCAAACTGTACCGCCTTTCTTGCCGTTACCAAGAACTCTGACCGTCTTGGCAAGCTTATCCGACATATCAATCTCGCCACCAAAACTACGGGAAATTTTGGTTTCACCGTCTTTAAAGTAATCAAGTAAATCTTTATTTTCATCAAGTTCAAAAAGAACGGTAGGATTATTATACTGTGTAGACAAAAAGGCTTCTATACGAACAAACGGAACCTGCTGCTCAAAAGGATTGCTGAATTTAGCTGAGTTTCTATCAGCATCGTTCAAATCGTAAAATTTCGCAATTTTATAATCCTTTTCAACAAACAGCCACTCTCCGTCCGTTTCTTTAAGCTGATACTCGTATTTACCGTTTCTGAGCTTTTCGAGATACTCCTCACTAAAGTATCCCTGTTTTCTAAGGTCGTCATACTTACGGTAAATCTTAACGTTGCGGCGAAGACCTGCTAATCGCTCGAGCGAAGCGGGAGTCATACCGTTAAATACGTTTGAAAAATCATACATAACTGCAATAGTGCCCATAAATTCGGTTGCATCGGTATGGTGGTATTTAGTATGTTCGTTACCGGGATATTTATCAGTTGTAGGATAAAAGCAATACCAACCAAGTGTTGGAGCGCTGTATCTATCGATAAACTGATGGTTATCTTCAAGATGACGGCGGTTAAACTCCTTGTAAGAGCGGAACGGTGTATCGTATGCACCTACTCTGCCACGTGCCGCCCAAATCGACGGATCCATAGCCGCATATTCAATAAGCGGATATTTATCGGTGTATTTAAGTATTTCGCACACAAATTGAGCCCAATAATACCAAGCCTCGTTTTTAGCGTCGCAATGCATAATAAGTCCGTCAAGTGCATCAAGATAAATCTGTGAAAATCCACCTTCGTTGAATGCCTTTGCGGTAAGACGGGCAATTTCAAGAAACAAATCCGAGCCAAGAACAGGTGTAGCACCGTGATAATAGCCTTCTATATGCTTAATGGCTTCGCCCTTTTTATGAGCTACCGCTTTACTTCCTGCACATCCACGTGCACTAAGCTTAAAACCGTCTTTTGTTTCGGTAAATTGTACAACCTCATTACCTAAAAGAAGAAGCGGTGTGTTTCTTTGGAAAAATGTAAAATTTGTGCTTACATCATCTGTAGATTCTAAGGTTGGTAGATAGTCGGCAGTCTCGTCTATATCCTCAGCCAAGGTAAATGTTTCGAGTATGCCAAGGTCTTTTTGCCATTTCTCATCTGCTAAAAGAGGACAGTCGTATCGCATATAAAAAGAGTAGGTATGAAGACCTGAAGCTAAGCCGTTAGCTTCCAGCACGTCAGAAACGTTTTTCTTAAATTCTTCTGCACTCTCATAGCGCTCAAACTTGAAATCACCCTGACGGAAGGTAGTTTCGCCTTGGTGAAAGTCAATCTGATCAACGCCAATTTCTTTGAAATATTCAAGATGCGAATCTAAAAACTCTTTTGAAGATTCATACTGAATGGTATAATTGCCAAAGCAAAGTCTTGAATCTCTACCCCACGCACCGCCAATTTCAGAATAGATGCCGTCGTTGCGGTCAATAGTTTTAAAGGCTGCTTTAATAATTCCTTTTTGTTCACAAATGGGGGCAATTATAAGAGCGTATCTCGCTCCCTTATCCTTTAAATGACGTACTACTTCTCCCCTTGTTTCACAGCTTTTGCAATCGGGATAATATACGGGATTTGTCCAATATGTAAGGGCTACACCGCAAGCGGCAGTATTAGATTTATCTTTAAAATCATAATTGTATTTTGCGTGTGCTATTCTACATTTGTATGAATTTTGAGGTAGCTCTGAAATAAGTTCAAATTCGAAATAACTATCAAATACTTTTGCTTGTACAGAAAAGCTTCCGCCCTCGGTTATAACGGTTATAATATCGTTTTTAAGTGTAGCAGACAACGTCTTATAGCTTGTCACCTTATCAGACATAACAAGAGAGAAAAAA
>JAZLAD010000167.1:0-2850 GCA_045613005.1 Acutalibacteraceae bacterium
TTATAAATGAGTTTACAGGTTTCCCGAGCTTTGCGCTTTTTAGTGCCGATGAAAATTTAAGCTTTAAACAAATAAGGCTTATAAACACAGGCAGACACTCGCCGGCGCTACTTGCTGTAACTAGTGACGGCAGAAGTTTAAGTTCAATGTGCCGAATAACAAATACACTAACGGCTGACAGTATAGAACGTTTTGAAAAAATCGTAAAGGAAAAGCTTTTGCGGAAGCCTTTATCAGAATTCAGCAAGGCTTATCTTCAAAATATTGTAATGTCACTGGACGTTAGCGACTTTGTTTTGATGCCACTGCTTACAGAACTTTTCAAAATGGCAGAGCAGTCGGTAACGCCTAAGACCTTTTTAAGCGGCACTTCAAGGCTATATAGCTTTACCTCGGCAGAGGATGCGAGAAAAATCGTATCGCTTATGTCAAACGCAGAGCTTTTTTTAGCGGCGCTTAAAAAAGAGGACCAACAGGGCGTAATATTCGGAAGCGATACCGCGTTTTTAGAGCTTTCGGATAAAACGATAGTATTAGCCGATTATGAGTGCAAGAACACAAAATGCGGTAAAATAGGTATAATAGCACCAAGTAGAATGTCTTATGACAGTATAATACCTAGCATAAAATACGTAGCAAACACACTAACCGGTCTGATGACCGAGACGGTAAAGGATATGGAGGATTGATTTCGTGGCTGACGAAAAGACAACACAGGTAGCAGAGGAAACACCTATACCTGAGAAAAAAGAAAAAAAGAAATCCAAAAAGGACGCAGAGCTAGAGACTCTAAAGCAGGAATTAGCTCAAAAAACCGACCTACTGGCTCGTACTGCTGCAGAGTTTGATAACTATAAAAAACGTACCGACCGTGAGCGAGTAGGAATCAGCGAATTCGCAAAGGCTGAAGTTTTAAAGAAATTACTTCCTATTCTTGATAATATTGATAGAGCGTCGGCGGCAGAGTCGGGGACTGACGAATACCTTAAAGGTATCGAGCTTATAATTAAGCAGTTTTTATCACTAAAAGAGGGTTTAGGTTTAACTCCCTTAGCAAATAAAGGGGATACCTTTGATCCTAACTTCCACGATGCAGTAATGCATATAGAGGACGAAAATTTGGGCGAGAATGTAATTGCCGAGGTTTTGCAACAGGGCTACAAAATAGGTGATACGGTTATCCGTGCGGCTATGGTTCAGGTTGCAAACTAAAACAATCATTATAAAAATAAAACAATCTATAAGGAGATATTTAAAATGGGAAAAATTATAGGAATTGACTTAGGTACAACAAACTCTTGCGTATCGGTTATGGAGGGCGGCGAGCCAGTAGTAATCGCCAACGCTGAGGGCGGCAGAACAACCCCATCGGTTGTTGCCTTCTCCAAGACGGGCGAGAGAATGGTAGGTCAGGTTGCAAAGCGTCAGGCTATCACCAACCCCGACAGAACTATCAGCTCAATTAAGCGTGAAATGGGTACAGACCACACCGTTGAAATCGACGGTAAGAAGTACACCCCACAGGAAATTTCCGCTATCATTTTACAAAAGCTAAAGGCAGATGCTGAAAGCTATCTCGGTCAGACAGTTACCGAGGCTGTTATCACCGTTCCTGCATACTTTACCGATGCTCAGCGTCAGGCAACTAAGGATGCAGGTAAAATTGCAGGTCTTGAGGTTAAGCGTATCATAAACGAGCCTACTGCCGCAGCACTTGCTTACAGCATTGATAAGGAAGACGATCAGAAGGTTATGGTATACGACCTTGGCGGCGGTACCTTCGACGTATCTGTTATCGAGATGGGCGACGGTGTTCAGGAGGTTTTAGCAACAGCCGGTAACAACAAGCTCGGCGGTGACGATTTCGATAAGAGAGTTATGGACTATATCGTTGCAACCTTTAAGGCTGAGCAGGGTATAGACCTATCAAACGATAAAATGGCTATGCAGCGTGTAAAAGAGGCTGCTGAAAAGGCTAAGATTGACCTTTCAGGTATGACAACCACCGATATTAACCTTCCATTTATTACCGCTGACTCTACAGGTCCTAAGCACTTTGAAACAACACTTACCCGTGCTAAGTTCAACGAGCTTACAGCAGATTTAGTAGAAGCTACTATGGGACCTGTTCGTCAGGCACTTGCAGACTCAGGCCTTAGCAAGAACGATATCAACAAGGTTCTTATGGTTGGCGGTTCTTCACGTATCCCTGCAGTTCAGGAAGCTGTTAAGAACTTTATGGGTAAAGAGCCATTCAAGGGCATTAACCCTGACGAATGTGTAGCTATCGGCGCTTCTCTACAGGCAGGTGTTCTCGGCGGCGACGTTAAGGGTCTATTACTTCTCGACGTAACACCACTATCTTTAGGTATCGAAACAATGGGCGGCGTTTCTACGAAGGTTATTGAGAGAAATACCACCATTCCTACCAAAAAGAGCCAGATTTTCTCTACCGCAGCTGACGGTCAGACCTCGGTTGAGGTACACGTATTACAGGGTGAGCGTGAATTCGCAAAGGATAACAAGACACTCGGCGTATTCCACCTAGACGGTATTGCTCCGGCACCACGCGGTATCCCACAGATTGAGGTTACATTTGATATAGATGCTAACGGTATCGTTCACGTATCTGCAAAGGATTTAGGCACAGGCAAGGAAAACGATATTACAATTACCGCTAGTACCAATATGTCTAAGGACGATATTGACAAGGCTGTAAAGGAAGCAGAGGCTTATGCCGCTGAGGATAAGAAGCGCAGAGAGGCAGTTGATATTCGCAACAATGCCGACCAGATGATTTATCAGACCGAAAAGACGGTAGCTGATTTCGGCGATAAGCTAAGCGAGGAT
>JAZLAD010000168.1:0-5273 GCA_045613005.1 Acutalibacteraceae bacterium
TGTTTTTATGGTTAGAATAGGTACCTGTGTCCATAGTGACGATATTAGCACTCTTGAAGAAAAATTTGAGCAGCTTGTAAAAAACGGATTTGATAACTGTCAGCTTCTCTGCTGGAACCCAGATTCGATGACTAAGGAGAACGGTGAATACGTAAAAAGCCTTTGCGAAAAATACGGCGTTACCGTTTCTGCACTTTGGGTTGGCTGGGAAGGTCCAGCAATTTGGAACTTCTATGAGGGCCAAACCACTTTAGGTCTTGTTCCGCCTGAATACCGTTGGATGCGTGTAAAGACTCTTTGCAAGGGTTCTGATTATGCTAAAGCAATGGGTGTTAGCGATGTTATAACACATATGGGCTTTATTCCTGAAAATCCTAATGATCCAAACTTTATGCCGTTTTGCGATGCTGTTCGTCACGTTGCGGTTTATTGCAAGAAAAACGGTCAAAACCTCTTGTTTGAAACAGGTCAGGAAACTCCTGTAACACTTATCCGTTGCTTTGAGGTTGTTGGCAGAGTAGCCTATAACGGAGTTTTTGCTGATAACCTTGGTATCAATCTTGATACCGCTAACTGCATTCTTTACGGCAGAGCAAACCCTGTTGATTCGCTTGAGGTTTTCGGTAAATACGTTCGTAACCTTCACGCTAAGGACGGCTTATACCCCACAAACGGTCACGATTTAGGTAAAGAGACTAAAATCGGCGAGGGTTGGGTTGATTTTGACGGAATTATAAAGGGGCTGCACAAATTAGGGTTTGACCGCTTTATAACCATTGAGCGTGAAATTTCTGGCGAACAGCAAACTAAAGATATTCTCTACGCTAAAGAGTATCTTCAAAAGATTATAGATAAATATTACACAGAATAAAATGCAAAAAACGGAAGGTTCAACCTTCCGTTTTTTATTTATAGCTTAGTAACGTATTTAATCCTATTGATAACCTCGTTATTTAGGTCGCATTTTTTTATTCTGTACCCCCAATTTCCCGTTGGAACACCGGGTACGTTCATTCTGGCGCTGCCGTCCTGCATCAACCAGTCCTGAATAGGAATTATCTGAATTTTAGAGTCAGAGCTTAAAACTGCCTTTATGAAGTTAAGCGGTACAGGGAGGGCCTCACTTTGAGGATAGTGAGTATCAGCAAGTTTTCTTTCCTCGTCCGAAGCACTTTGATACCAACCAAGCGTTGTATCGTTATCGTGGGTGCCTGTGTACGCAACGCAGTTGCCGTTATAGTTAATCGGCAGATGTGAGTTAGTGTCTTCACCCGAAAAGGCAAACTGCAATACCCTCATATTGGGAAATTTAGTATCACGCAGCAGATTACCTACGTTTTCGGTGTATTCGCCTAAATCCTCCGCGATAATATCTATGTTGCCAAATTCTTCGTTTATTTTATCCCAAAAGGCCATTTGAGGACCGTCTACCCATTTACCCTCGGTAGCATCCTTAGCGCCGTATTTGATGGTATAATAGTCTGCAAAGGCTCTGAAATGGTCAATTCGTATAACGTCGTACATCTGCATACAGCGTCTTATTCGTCCGCGCCACCAATTAAAGTTATCCTTTTTCATATAATCCCAATCATATATAGGATTTCCCCATAGTTGACCGAGCTTTGAAAATAGGTCGGGCGGCACACCCGCTACAAGCTTTGGAGTTAAATCTTTGTTTAGCAAAAAGTTTTGAGGTGTAGTCCAGACCTCTGCGCTGTCAAGGGATACGTATATCGGAATATCGCCTATAAATAAAATTCCGTTTTTTAGAGCATAGCGCTTTAAATCGTAATACTGAGCATAAAAAAGATACTGCGAAACGGTGTAAAACCGTATAGCCTCGGCATTTTCTGCTTTGAACTTTTCTACCGCTTTTTTATCGCGTTTTCTAAGATTCAGCGGTAAATCCAAAATGGAATCGGTATTAAACTTTTCTAGCATAGCCGCAAAAACAGCATAGCTTTCAAGCCAAAAAGCGTTATCCTTTATAAAGCGCTTATAGTCCTCGTTTTCACAGTTAAAACGGCTTACAGCCTTTTTGATAAGTGGAAGTTTAAATTCCTTTACCGCTTTAAAATCTATTCTCCTGCCGTCAACAAAGGGGTCACAGGGTATTTCGTCGGATTTTAGTAAATTAGCAAGAACCAACAAATCAAGGTCAAGATAAAGAATTTCACCTGCATAGCAAGAAGACGATTTATACGGTGAATTACCTTCGCCTAAAGGTACTAACGGCAAAAACTGCCAATACTTTTGACCTGAAGACTTTAAAAAATCAACAAAGCGGTATGCTTCGTAACCTAACGAGCCTATACCGTAACGAGACGGTAAGGCTGATAGGTGCATAAGCACGCCGCTATTATTTTTTGATTTATCCTTTAACAGCACCTGCCGCCACTCCCTTGATAATGAATTTTTGACAGGTTAAATAGAATATAACTACCGGTATAATCGCTAACACTAATATTGCCATAAGTGCGCCCATATCAATAGAGCCGTATCCGCCCTTTAAATACTGCACCGCTATAGGAATCGTTTTATAATCACTTCCTATAACAAGGTAGGGGAGAAGATAATCGTTCCAAATCCACATGGTATTAAGAATTGCAACGGTTATAGCAGTCGGCTTTAAAATGGGGAAAACTACCTGCCAAAAGGTTTGAAGCGGATTGCAGCCGTCTATTGTGGCAGCTTCCTCAATAGTTATAGGTACAGATTTTACGAAACCTGAGAACATAAATACTGAAAGTCCTGCACCAAACCCTAAATATATTATTATAAGACCGGCAGGGTTGTCAAGTCCCAAAATATTAGCAATTTTAGACATCGTAAACATTACCATCTGAAAGGGTACAATCATTGAGAATAAAAAAAGATAATATATTACTGAGTTGAGCTTTGTTTTTACTCTCGTGATGTACCAAGCGGTCATTGAGGTAAAGATAACAATTGCCGCAACCGAAAACACGGTTATAAATAAGGACCAAAAAAATGCTTCGGGAAACCCTGTGTTTTTTATACCGCTTATATAGTTTTCGATTCCTGCAAAGGTATCTGAGTTTGGCAATACAAACGGCGTTTGGCTAATTGAAAACTTGGATTTAAATGAATTGATTAAAACAATGAAAATCGGCGCTAAAAAAACTGCTGACAAAAGCAGTAAAATTATGAAGGTGAAGGCTTTTGAAATTTTGTTTGCCATTAACCTTCCTCCTCCTTAGAACGTGTAAGGTATAGTTGAAACAGAGCTATTGCCGCAACAATTAAAGAAAATACAACAGCCTTTGCCTGACCTACACCCTCAAAACCTATTCTTCCGTAAAAGGTTTTGTAGATGTCGAGCGCCACCATCTGCGTCTTGTCGCTAGGCGCACCTGCGGTTAGTGCTAGGTTTTGGTCGAAAAGCTTGAATGCGTTGGTTATGGTTAAGAAAAGACATATTGTAATAGACGGCATAACCGACGGAATTGTAATGTTAAAAAGAGTTCTAAGCTTTCCTGCGCCGTCAACCTCTGCCGCCTCTAAAATATCACCCGAAACGCTTTGAAGCCCCGCGATATAGATTACCATAAGATAACCTATCATCTGCCAGTTCATCATTATAACAAGACCCCAAAATCCGTAGTCAGCATTAGACGTAACAGAGTAACCGTATCTGTATAAAACGCCGTTAATAATTAACTGCCATATATAACCTAAAACTATGCCACCTATAAGGTTTGGCATAAAGAACACCGTTCTGAAAAGATTGGTGCCCTTTATACCGCGTGTTAAAAGCAGCGCTAAGATAAAAGCAAAAACATTAACGGTGATAACCGAAACTATAGCGAATTTAAGCGTAAAAAAAAGAGATGAGATAAATTTGTTATCCTCGCTAAATGCACGTATATAGTTTTGAAATCCTACGAAAACTGCATCGCTTACCGTTCTAAATTCGCAAAACGATAGATATAGTCCCATTACAAGCGGTATTAAGAATACCGCTGTAAAGGCTAAAAAGGTAGGCAAAGTAAAAACAGGGAACCACCGTTTAAGAGTTTTTTGCATTGTTATCTTTCACTCTTCCATTTGTTTTTTATTCTTTTAAATACGTCGTCCCACTCGGCATCGCCCTGAACGTAGTCAAGAAGTGAGCTACCTACTTCCGTTTTGAAAGCGTCGCTTGGGAAAGATGTGAAAATCCAAGGAACTGTGGTGAGGGTTTCGTCACGCATATATCGTACAACCTCTTTTGCTAATGGGTCGTTTGGTAATTCCTCGTCGGTAAAGGTGTTAAAAGGGGTAATAAAGTTTAGTTTTTCGGTAACGTATTTTTTGCCTTTTTCGCTTGAATACAGCCAGTCAAGAAAATCAAGAGATGCTTTTTTCTGCTCATCGGAAACGTTTTTGTTTATAGCTAGATAGTTCTCGGTACCAATACAAAGTCCCTGATTTTTTTCGCCCTCAACACCTGTATAAAGCGGTAAAAATTTAATATTTTCGGCTTTCACCTTGTTTCCTTCAACCGATGCTATCTGACTCCATGCCCAGTTTCCGTTTTGCACCATAGCCACCTTGCCAAGCGCAAATTCAGCCATAGAATCGTTTGTGGATTTAGAGCCTAAAAGTGTTTTTTCGGTGATGGAATTGTTGACGTAAAGGTCAAATAGGTTGCGGTAGTTATCAGAATATCTGAATGCAATTTCTTTAGAGTTAAGACCGGCTATTGTGGGGTCACTGTAATCCTCATTATCTTTAAATTCGTGATAAAGAGGCACGTTTAAAAGATGTGTCTGCCAACGCCAATCCTCACCTGCTGAAAGTGAGGTAGAGGCAAATACACCCTCAATACCTAAAGCCGCCTTATTTGCTGTCATATCCTCTACAATGATTTTAAGCTCGTTAAAGCTTTTTACCTCGTCCATTGAAGAAAGGGTACTCTTTTTATTGGAAAGAGCAAAGTATTTATCGGTAAGCTCCTTGTTGTAAATAATACCATAGCCTTCTACAACGTAGGGGATAGCGTAAACTCCGTCATCGTTTTCGCCTTTTATGGCAAGGGTTTTATCGGAGAGATAGGAATATATTTTGCTGTCTTTAATATCCTCGCAGTAGCTGGACCAGGAACGGAAACCGATAGGACCGTTTACCTGGAATATGGTGGGTGGGTTGGATTTTGCAATTTCTGATTTAAGAGTCTGCTCATAAGTGTTAGCCGCCGCAGTTACAACCTTAACAGGAATACCTGTTTCTTTTTCGTAAATTGTAGCTAGTTCCTCATAAACTGCTGCTGA
>JAZLAD010000169.1:0-6893 GCA_045613005.1 Acutalibacteraceae bacterium
AATCTTAAAGTATCGGCAGGCGCAGGGTTTATAGTTGTGCTAACGGGCGATATTATGACCATGCCGGGACTACCTAAAGTTCCCGCCGCAGAAAAGATAGACGTTGACGAAAACGGCAAAATAACCGGTCTTTTCTAAAACGTTAATCAAATATTCATAAAATTACGGAGATAACTTAAATTTTAGTTATCTCCGTTTTCGTTATACACAAAAGGAACCTTCAGTTTGAAGGTTCCTTTTTTTATGTTACTTTTTTAATTTATGCCTTAGTATCGCAATAGATGCAACGGTAAACCTGATTTTCTTTATCGGTAAGTCTAAAGGTGTGAACGATTTCTTGCTCGGTTGCGGTTATGCAACGGGGATTTTTGCAGAAAAGAACGTTGTTAAGCACCTTTGGTAACTCAATATTTTTCTTTTCGATTATGTTTCCGTCCTTAATTACGTTAACTGTAACGTTAGGATCTACGTAACCTAAAATATCGGTATCGATTTCGAAGTCGGTATCGATTTTAATTATATCCTTAGTACCTGATTTTTTGCTTGGTACGTTTTTTATAAGTGCTACAGAGCACTCTAAACTGTCAAGTCCTAAAAGGTTATAAAGCTTCATACCTTTGCCTGCGGTAATATGGTCGATAACTATTCCGTTTTTGATTGAATCTACGTTCATAAATTTAAACCTCCAAAAGCTTAAGGATTAAAGCCATTCTCATATACTTAGCGCACAGCACCTGTTTGAAATAACAAGCTCTGGGGTCCTTATCAACTGCAACGCTGATTTCGTTTACACGTGGCAGTGGGTGAAGAACTATAAGGTCAGACTTTCCAAGATCCATTTTTTCAGGTGTTAATATATAACTGTCTTTAAGTCTTAAATAGTCCTCTTCATTAAAGAAACGTTCTTTTTGAACTCTTGTCATATATAAAACGTCGAGTTCGCCGATAACCTCTTCAAGTGAAGTTGTTTGCTTATAGGGGATACCTTTAGCTTTAAGGTGTGCTTCCTTAACGTATCTTGGCACCTTTAATTCTTCTGGTGAAATAAGAACAAACTTAACGCCCTCATATCTTGACATAGCGGCTATAAGGGAGTGAACCGTTCTTCCAAATTTAAGGTCACCGCAAAGACCGATTGTAAGGTTTTTGAAGGTGCCTTTTTCTCTTTTTATGGTCAGAAGATCGGCAAGGGTTTGTGTTGGGTGGTTGTGACCGCCCTCACCCGCATTGATAAGGGGGATGGAAGCGTGCATAGCGGCTACAAGCGGTGCGCCCTCCTTTGGATGACGCATAGCGATTATATCTGCATAGCAAGAGATAACCTTTGCGGTATCAGCTACACTTTCACCCTTTGAAGAAGAGGTGTTTTGTGCATCAGAAAAGCCTAAAACGTTACCGCCAAGCTCATACATAGCAGCTTCAAAACTAAGACGGGTACGTGTTGAAGGCTCAAAGAAAAGGGTAGCTAATTTTTTGCCCTTGCATTTTTCTGAATACTTTGCAGGGTTTTCGATAATGTCGTCAGCTACATTTAAAAGCTCGTCGATTTCTTCGACGCTTAGTTCAGAAATGTCAATTAAACTTCTCATAAACTTTTACTCCTTTGCACCGTTAACACTTAGATAATTTTTAATTCTTTCTACGTTTTCACGGTTCTTTTCGTCTTCTTCAAGGTACTCAATAATATCGTAAACATCTACAACCGAGTAAACGGGGAAGCCGAATTCGTCTGCAACCTCAGCCATAGCAGATTTATCTGTCTTGCCCTTTTCCTTGCGGTCTACCATAACGAAGGTAGCGGCAACCTTAACACCCTCAAGACAGGATAGGTTTGCCATGCTCTCTCTGATGGCTGTGCCTGCAGTAATTACGTCCTCAACTATAACTACCTCTTGACCGGCAGTTGGTTTGTAACCTACAAAGATACCGCCTTCGCCGTGGTCCTTTTCTTCCTTACGGTTAAAGAAGAAGGGAACGTCTAAGCCGTTTTTTGCAAGTGCTACGGCAACCGATACAGCAATCGGGATGCCCTTGTATGCAGGGCCATATAGAACAGACTGCTTTTTGCCGAATTTTTCAAAATATGCCTTTGCATAAAACTCACCAAGCTTACAGATTTGTTCGCCTGTTTTAATATCGCCGGCATTTATGAAATAGGGGATTTTTCTGCCTGATTTTGCAGTAAAGTCACC
The DNA here is from genome assembly GCA_045613005.1 of Acutalibacteraceae bacterium. Lineage (GTDB taxonomy): Bacteria > Bacillota > Clostridia > Oscillospirales > Acutalibacteraceae > UBA737. The sequence continues at coordinate 2,193 of JAZLAD010000169.1, forward strand.
AAACTTCAAAACCCCTGCATCCTCTAAAAACTTTATAAATTCTCTTTTATAACCTTCCATTTAAAACACTCCTAATCCACAAATTCTGCTACACAGCGCTCGTAAGCGGCAACAGGGTCAGCCGCTGCTGTGATAGGTCTGCCTACAACGATGTAGTCACTACCGATTTTTTTAGCCTGGCTAGGTGTCATAACCCTCTTTTGGTCGCCAATATCACCGTCTGCAAATCTAACACCGGGTGTTACAGTTAAGAATTTCTCACCACAGGTATTGTGCACCTTCTCGGCTTCAAGAGGTGAGCAAACAACACCGTCAAGACCTGCTATTTTTGCGTTGTTAGCGTAGTGCATAACAACCTTATCGATAGGCTCTTTAATTAAAAGATCATTTTCCATTCTTTCCTGATCGGTAGAGGTTAACTGCGTTACAGCTATGAGTAAAGGTCTGGTGCCGTCCTCACGGGTAAGTCCTTCGAGTGCTGCTTCCATCATAGAGATTGTACCGCCTGCGTGAAGATTGGTCATATCAACGTCGAGTCTGGATAAAACAGCCATCGATTTTTTAACGGTGTTAGGAATATCGTGAAGCTTTAAATCAAGAAAAATTTTATGTCCGCGAGCCTTGATTTCTCTAACAATCTCCGGACCCTCAGCATAGAAAAGCTCCATGCCGATTTTAACAAAAGGCTTTTTTGTAGTGAACTTATCAAGAAAACTAAATACCTGTTCCTTGCTCGCAAAATCGCAAGCAATAATAACGTCTTTACCCATTATGAGCCCCTCCAATAATTTCTTTAAGTGAATTTATATTATATTTTTTCATAACGCTTGGTAGTTCCTCAATTATATCCTTGCAAATAGTAGGTGTAATTAGGTTAGCGGCGCCAATTTGCACTGCAGAAGCACCTGCAAGCATCATTTCAATAACGTCTTCAGCTGTGGATATACCACCCATACCGATAATCGGAATGTTAACTGCCTCATAAACCTGGTAAACCATTCTAACAGCAACAGGGAATATAGCAGGGCCTGAAAATCCACCCATTTTATTAGCTATAACAGGGTGCTTTGTTTTAAGGTCAATGCGCATACCCATAAGTGTGTTTATCATACTGATACCGTCGGCTCCTGCTTCTTCGCATGCCTTTGCAATTTCTACGATATCTGTAACGTTAGGACTAAGCTTAATATATACAGGCTTTGTAGTAACCGCCTTTACAGCACGTGTTACCTCTGCGGCACTCTTAGCGCTTGTTCCAAAGCTCATACCGCCGCCGTGAACGTTAGGACAGCTGATATTGACCTCGAGAATACCAATATTGTCCTCTTTGTCTAGCTTTTTACAGGTTTTAACGTATTCTTCTATTGAAAATCCGCTGACGTTTGCAATAGCTTTTTTATTGAAGCACTTTTTAAGTTTTGGTAATTCTTCGGAAATTACCGCATCAACACCAGGGTTTTGAAGACCGACGCTGTTAATCAGTCCTTCACGGCATTCTGCAATTCTAGGTGTAGGATTGCCAAAGCGTGAAGATAGGGTAGTGCCCTTTAGTGAAATACTGCCAAGGCAGTTAATATCATAAATATCGGCAAATTCATAGCCGAATCCAAAGGTGCCCGAGGCGGGAATTATAGGATTATCAAGTGTAAGTCCGCTGAGATTTACCTTTAAGTCTACCATATAATTTCCTCCTTTTTGAGAACGGGACCGTCCTTGCAGATACGCTTATTGCCGTATTTAGTCTTGCAGCTGCAGCCCATACAAGCACCGAAGCCGCAACCCATACGCTCTTCAAAGCTAAACTGTCCTTCGGTTTCGGTTTTATTGTAAACCGCTTTTAGCATAGGCTCAGGTCCGCAGGTGTAAAAATAATCGTAATCAATACCGTCAAAAGCGTCTGTTACAAAGCCCTTGATACCGTAGCTGCCGTCGGCTGTAGTTACCTTCACCTTAGCGCCTAAAGTCTTGAATTCATTCTCGTAAAATACGTCCTGCTTTGAGTTGAAACCAAGGATTACTGTAACGTCGATATCTTTATTAATAAGCTTTTTGCAGAGGTTATAAAGTGGGGGAACACCTACGCCACCGCCTATAAGTAAAGCGCTTTTTTGAACAACGGATATATCATATCCGTTTCCAAGACCCATCAAAACGTTAAGCTTTGCGCCTTCACTTAAATTTGATAGATATTCTGTGCCTTTACCCACAACTTTATAAATGATTGTAAGTAGTCCATCTTCAAAATCGCACACCGAGATAGGACGACGTAAAAACAAACCGTCTATCTTGATATTTACAAACTGACCCGACGCTGTGATATCAGAGGTATCACCTGAAAGCACCATTTTGTAGACACAGTATGCTAGGTTCTTGTTCTCTTTTACAGTTAAAATAACTTCTTTCATATAATCCCCTTAAGCATCAATCGTTGATACACCGATGGTGGTTTCTTCAAGTACGTTTAGAAGAATATTAACGGTATCAAGTGAAGTAAAGATGTTAACGTTATTTTCGGTAGCAAGCATACGGATTTCCTGACCGTCGTTAGTAGTGCCGTCACCGTCAGCGATATTGCTTGTATTTATGATGTAAGCAAGATAACCCTGTCTTATTGCGGTTGGAATTTCGTTATTATCCTCGCTGATCTTTTTAAGGATATGCGTTCTTATACCGTTCTTCTTTAAGAATTCACCTGTGCCCTTGGTAGCCTGAATGTTAAAGCCAAGATTATAGAATCTGCGGATTAACGGAAGAGCTTCTTCCTTGTCCTTATCGGCAATTGTTGCGAATACTGTGCCGTAGTTCTGAAGCTTCATACCCGAAGCCTGAAGTGCCTTATACATTGCGCGATGGAACTGATCGTCGTAACCTATAGCTTCACCGGTAGACTTCATTTCAGGTGATAGGTAAGAGTCAAGACCCTTTAACTTATTAAATGAGAATACAGGAACCTTTACGTACCAACGTTTCTTTTCCTCAGGATAAATTTCAGTAATGCCTTGCTCTTTAAGAGACTTGCCTAAAATAACCTCGGTTGCAATATCTGCAAGACTGTAGCCTGTGGATTTTGAAAGGAATGGTACGGTTCTTGATGAACGTGGGTTAACCTCGATGATATACACGTTATCCTGTGGGTCAACGATAAACTGAATATTGTAAAGACCTATAATACCGATACCAAGACCTAATTGCTTTGAATAATCAAGTATAGTCTCTCTAACCTTTTGTGAAATTGAGAATGGTGGGTATACGCTTATAGAGTCACCGCTGTGGATACCTGTGCGTTCAACAAGTTCCATAATACCGGGAACAAATACGTCGGTACCGTCGCAGATAGCGTCAACCTCAACCTCTTTGCCGACAATGTATTTATCAACCAAAACAGGCTTCTCCTCGTCTATTTCAACCGCGGTTTTAAGGTAGTTGCGAAGCTGATCCTCGTTACCAACGATTCTCATAGCTCTGCCGCCTAAAACGAAGCTAGGTCTAACAAGAACAGGGTAACCGATTTCGGCGGCAGCCTTAACACCGTCTTCAATATTTGTTACAGCCTGACCCTTTGGCTGAGGAATATTTAAACTCTTTAGTATTTTTTCGAATGCATCGCGGTTTTCTGCACGTTCAATAGCATCACAGTCGGTACCGATAATCTTAACACCGCGCTCCATAAGTGGCTGTGCTAGGTTAATAGCGGTCTGACCGCCAAGTGTTGCAATAACGCCGTATGGCTTTTCAAACTCGATAATGTTCATAACGTCTTCGGGAGTGAGTGGTTCAAAGTAGAGCTTATCAGCGGTTGTATAGTCGGTAGAAACTGTTTCGGGGTTGTTGTTTATAATAATTGCTTCGTATCCTGCCTTGCGGATGGTTTGTACTGCGTGAACTGTTGAATAGTCAAACTCAACACCCTGACCGATACGGATAGGACCTGCGCCTAAAACAATAATCTTTTTCTTATCGGAAACTACGCTCTGATTTTCACCCTTATAGCTTGAATAGAAGTAAGGTATATAACCGCCCTTGTGGAAGGTATCAACCATGCGGTAAACAGGCATTATGCCTTCGTTTTTACGCATATTGAATACATCGATTTCAGATACGTTCCAAAGCTTTGCAATATACTTATCACTAAAGCCCTTTTCTTTTGCAAGGCGTAATGTAGCCGCATCCTTATTCTGCTTAACTACAGTTTCGAAATCAACGATATCCTTAATTGTTTCGAGGAAGTATGGTGTGATAGAGGTGATTTCGTGAATCTTTTCAACCGAAACACCGTGACTGAATAATTCCGCTATAGCATAAATGTTATCGTCCTGGAATTCGCTTAGGTATTCCATAAGCTCTTCCTTTGACATTGTGTCAAACTTAGCGCCCCAGATATGAAATACGCTGGTTTCTAGTGAACGGATAGATTTTAGCATACACTCGTCAAGTGTGGAACCAATACCCATAACCTCACCGGTAGCCTTCATCTGAGTACCAAGCTTATTTTGGGCGGTTGTGAATTTATCAAATGGGAAGCGAGGGAATTTAGCAACGATATAGTCAAGACGAGGCTCAACATCTGCAGTAGCGGTTGCAACCTTAATTTCGTTAAGCTTCATACCAACGGCAATTTTTGCAGTAACTCTTGCAATTGGATAACCACTAGCCTTAGATGCTAATGCTGATGAGCGGGAAACTCTAGGATTTACTTCGATA
>JAZLAD010000170.1:0-4263 GCA_045613005.1 Acutalibacteraceae bacterium
CCTCGGATTTTGAGATGGAATTCAATCTTTGTGGTTGTTGCCATATGCGTCTTCTTAACGAGAAAACAAAGGATAAAAAAGAGCTTGTTAAGGCATTGGCAAGAGCCGTTTCAAGAAGTAAGGTTATAATTGCTTGCGGCCCTATGTTTGACGATAACGGGCTAATAAACACTATAAGCACCGCTATCGGTAAGGGCACCGAGGTTATAAATAATGCTGATTACGGCATAAATTTTGATGATAAAATCAGTGTTATCGAGGGCTCTACACCACTTGTAACACCCGATGGTTTTTTCGGCGGATGCATAATTGAAAGCGGTCCTCAGGCTATTATAATTTTAAGCGAGAGCAAGGGTATCAGAAAATCTATAATGAATAACCTGATTCATCAGTATATTTATGAGTTAAGTCTTCTTCCTGAGGATGCGTTTACGCGAGCTGACGAAAAAGCAGAGTCCGAGCAGGAAACTGCGCCCGAGCAAACCGAAAATATCTCGGAGGAAACAGCCGAGCAACCGGAAACCGAAGAGGTAACCGAGCAGGAAACAAACGAGCCTATGGAGGTTTCTTCTAATGCTGAGCAGGAGATTGATGAAAACTTAGCTGAAGAAACCGACGTGACTGAGGAAACTAAGGAAAGTGAAGAAGTCGAGGAAGTTATCATAGAGCAAACTGAGTCAGAGCCTGTTTTTGAAGAACAATCCAAAGAGCAAACTGAACAAGCAGAAACTCAAACCGAAGAAACAGAAGAACCAGAAACCCAAACTGAAGAAGAAACAAAATCGGAAACCGAAGAAGAAACAGAAGAGATAAAAGAGGAAGCTGAGCAAGATAATAATCCGTTTTTGGGTCAGATGGCACCTATTGAAATGTATATCGACCCTAATCATATATCACCTAAAAAGGTGTCGGATTATGCTAAAAACTACGTGCCGTCCGAAAAAGACAAACTATTTGCCTTAGAGGAATATGACGAATACGATTATGATATCGACGATGACGACGAGGGCTTTAAGCCAATTCCAAAGGGAAAGCTATCTATAATTTTAATCCTTATTCTTTTGAGTCTTATAATTGTTGTTTTACTTTATCTTATGGTTTATATACCTTATAGTAAGGGCATAGATTATGCTTCTTATATAGAGCAGATTTTCGGAGCCGCATCTAATATTTAGGGGGATAATATGTTAGCTTTTTTATGGAAAAGCTTTTTTGGCAGACTGCTTCTTACCTTTTTGGTATCAATGGTTCCTATTGTAGAGCTAAGAGGTGCTGTGCCACTTGGTTACAGAGAAGAGGACGGCCCTTTAGGTCTTCTTTTAATAGTGGCGGTGGCGATAGTGGGAAATATGCTACCGGTACCATTTATAATACTTTTTATTAAAAAGGTATTTGCTTTTATAAGACGGCATATGCCAAAACTTGACGGTATGATAACAAAACTCGAAAACAAGGCGCTTTCAAAGGCGGATACGGTTCAGAAATACGCCTTTTGGGGACTTTTCATATTCGTAGCAGTTCCGTTTCCCGGCACTGGTGCGTGGACGGGAGCGCTAATTGCCGCAATGCTTGATATGAGACTTAAAAAGGCGGTTCCATCAATATTTTTAGGTGTTGTAACGGCAGGAATAATACTGGCAACACTAACCTACTTAGGCGTAGAAGCTTTTTAAATTTTAACATATAAAAAGACAACCGAGCGTTTTTTATGACACACGGTTGTCTTTTTGGTTTTATGAAAAGTATGTTTTTTTATTTGTGGCTATTGCAATTACAGTTATTTCCACATTGTTTGGCATATGGGCATCCCACACATTTTTCACCGCGTTTTTTAGCACGGATAAGATACCATATAATACCCGACAAGATAGCAACTAATATTAAAACAACAATAATATTTTCCATAATCAAAATCCTAACTGAGATAAATTATTTTGCGATTTTAAGTGTATACTCGGCTTTCATCTTTTTGCTGTTGCGGATAATCAGAGCAGCAACAACGGCAGTTATAGCCGCTACTGCTGTAGCTCCGCCGATTGCGGCACCAACGTTTAGAGTACCGCCTACGATAAGAGTACCGACGGTGTAAACGAGGTATGCCACGGTGTAACCTATGCTAAGTTGAAGACCGATACCGAACATAAGCCATTTTGCGCTCTTCATTTCAGCGTTCATAGCGCCGATTGCCGCAAAGCAAGGAGGAGTGTAAAGGTTGAACATTAAGTATGCAAGTGCGGCAACTTTGGTAATTGCCATAATACCTGCAACCTCTGCACCTGCACCCTCCATTAAGGCTAGTTCCTCGGTGTCGATAAGGTTTTCAAGACCTACAAAGCAGACTGCAAGTGTGCCAACAACGTTTTCCTTTGCGATAAAGCCTGTAATAGCCGCCGCCGCTAGTTGCCAAGAGAGTACACCCACAATCGGAACGAGCAGATAAGCAAAAGGAGAAGCGATGGAAGCAAGAATAGAAGAGTCAGCACTTTGGGCAACGGTAAAGCTCCAGGTAAACGTCTGCATAAGCTGTACTGCCATATTGCAAAGGAGGATAATAGTTGCCGCTTTTACAATGTAAGCCCAACCACGGCTACACATAGACTTAAAAGCACCCCACAAGGAAGGAGCCTTGTACTCGGGAAGCTCAATTATAAAGAAGGATTTTCGAGCACGGTAGCCCGTGATAGCGTTAATAAGCAAAGCACCGAGGAAAATAAGGGCAATACCTGCAAAATACATAAGTGCGCTAACCCACCAAGCATCTTCAAAGAAGGCACCGGCAAATAAAGCAATAACAGGGATTTTTGCACCGCAGGGCATAAAGGGGGCAAGCATAGCGGTTGCCCTTCGTTCACGCTCGTTGCGAATAGTACGACTTGCCATAATACCGGGAACGGCACAGCCTACGGTAATAACGAAAGGAATAACCGACTTGCCCGAAAGACCTACCTTTTTGAAAATAGGGTCAAGCACAACTGCAGCACGGGACATATATCCGCAATCCTCGAGCAGTGCTATAAGAAAATACATAACCATAACCAAAGGCAAAAAGCCAACAACGGCAACCACACCGCCGATAACGCCATCAACAAGAATAGCAGAAATTAGAGGATTGGCATTTTCAAGCAGACCGCCAATAAATTCTTGGAACATTTCAAGTAAAGGCACAAGACCGGGAATAAAGGTGTCTCCAATCTCTACACCTTCAGCAATAAAGGTGCCGAGCGTTGTTTGGGATATGTAGAATACAAGAAACATAACGGCAGCGAAAATCGGGAGCCCTAGCCACTTATTTGTGAGAACAGCATCAATTTTATCACCGATATTCTTGTCCTTGGTGAGAACCTTACGGGTCTCAACTTCTTTTACAATTTCATTGACAAATTCGAAGCGCTTACGGTCAGCGGTTTCAACTACTGATTTATTAGTGAGGTCAATATCACCTTGTATGTAGGGTGCTGTCTGCTCTTTATCTGCTTGTGCAACAGCAGCATTAATAAGTGCTTTCAATCCGTCAGCCGAAGTAGAAACAGTTTTCACAACGGGACAGCCAAGTTTTTTCGATAAAGCATCAGCATCAATCGTGTTGCCCTTCTTTTTACCAATATCGCTCTTATTTAGTGCTACAACTACAGGAATCCCAAGTTCTAAAAGCTGTGTGGTGAAGAAAAGGCTACGGCTCAAATTATCCGCATCCACGATGTTGATAATTACGTCGGGATTTTCATTTCTAACGTAAGAGCTTGTGATACTCTCTTCACTTGTAAAGGGGGACATAGAGTACGCACCGGGAAGGTCAACGGCAGTAATCTCCTCACCTTCTGCATACACTTTCCGAATTTGGTGTTCTTTCTTGTCAACGGTAACACCTGCCCAGTTGCCGACCTTTTCATTACGCCCTGTAAGAGCGTTAAACATGGTAGTTTTACCTGAGTTTGGGTTGCCTGTCAAAGCGATTTTCATTTATATTCTCCTCTTTTTAAAATTATATCAGCTCTAGTTAGCCACGGCTAACTGAAAGTCAAAAAATAATAACTCAATAGTTATTTAATTTCAAACAATTATAGCCTCCGCTAAAGGCGTATCTATATTGTATCTCGCGTCCTTAATGGAAACGGTACAGCCACCTTTACGATGCGCGATCACCGTAATGGTTTCACCACTATAACAACCGAGAGAAAACAAAAAAGCATTCAGTTCTTCATCATCTGTATTGATATTCTGAATAATGTATTCTTTTCCTTCTTCTACTTCTCGCAAATTCAT
>JAZLAD010000171.1:0-2689 GCA_045613005.1 Acutalibacteraceae bacterium
CCGTAAGTATAACAACGTTATCGGTGTTTGCGGAACACACGGCAAAACCACCGTTACCTCTATGATAACACATATTTTGATTTTAAACAAGAGAGAACCTAACGCAGTTATTGGCGGTAGACTTCCATTAGTTAATTCAAATGGTGTTGTAGGTTCTTCCGAAACCCTCGTTTGCGAGGCTTGTGAGTTTGTTGATACATTTTTGCAGATGTCACCCGATACTTCGGTGCTTTTAAACGTTGATAACGACCATCTCGATTATTTTAAAACCATGGATAATCTTGTGAATTCTTTTTCAAAGTTTGTCGCAATGTCTAAAAAAGCCTTTGTAAACGGTGATGACAGTCTGGCATTAAAGGCTGCAACTAATACAAGTACAGAAATAGTGACGTTTGGATTTGATAGCAAGAATAATTACTATCCCCAAAATATAACCAAGGGTAAGTTCGGTTTTTGCTTTGATGTTTTCAAAAACGGTGAGTATGCAGGTCACCTTGATATGCACATACCCGGAAAGCACAATATTCTAAACGGTCTGTCGGCTTTTAGCGTTTGTGACGATATGGGTGTAGAGGCTAAGGGTATAAAGGAGGCTGTTGAAACCTTTACGGGCGCGGGAAGACGCTTTGAGTTTTTAGGTAAGATGGATGGCTTTACGCTAGCCGACGATTATGCCCACCATCCAACCGAAATAAAGGCTACTCTTTCTGCTGCAAAGGAACTTGATTACAATAACGTAATCGCTGTTTTTCAGCCATTTACGTTTTCCAGAACTGCGCTTTTAAAGGATGAGTTTATTGAAGCGCTAAGCCTTGCAGATAAGGTGATTTTAACCCCCATTATGGGCTCTAGAGAGGTTAACACATACGGTATTTATTCCGAGGATATAGCCTCAAAGCTTAAGGATGCCGTAGTGGTGGACGGTTTTGAAAATATAGCCGATAAAGTAATAGAAATAGCAAAGGAAGGCGACCTTGTAATAACGATGGGCGGCGGAGACGTTTATAAGGCGGCTCAAATTTTATGTAAGAGGTTTGAAAAATAATAATGAAAAAGCTTTATGATGAAAACGCATATATAAAGGAATTCAAGGCTTGTGTCGTATCTTGTGAAAAGTGTGAAAAGGGATATGAAACAGTACTCGACCAAACGGCATTTTTCCCCGAAGCAGGAGGCCAACCCGCTGATAATGGAACGCTGGACGGTGTAGAGGTTTTAGACGTCCAGATAAAAGAGGAAACGGTATACCACTATACAAAAACACCTTTTGAGGTTGGCAAGACGGTTGAAGGAAAACTCAATTTTGAGCGCCGTTTTAACTTTATGCAAAACCACTCGGGAGAGCATATTATATCGGGTATAGTAAATTCTATTTACGGCTTTGATAACGTAGGTTTTCATTTGTCCGAGGAGTTCGCAACAATTGATTTTAATGGCACACTAGACCGTGAACAACTAGACCAAATCGAAATTCTTGCAAATAAGTGCGTATTCGAAAACGTTGATATCAAGGCGTTTTATCCAACCGATGAGCAACTTAAAAATATTAAATACCGCAGTAAAAAAGAGCTTGACGGCGCTATAAGAATAGTGCAAATCGGCAATACCGACGTTTGCGCCTGCTGTGCGCCTCACGTTAGGAAAACGGGTGAAATCGGTATTATAAAGCTGCTTGATTTCGAACGTATGCGCGGCGGTATCAGAATAATTTTTAAGTGTGGCAGCTTTGCGCTTCTAGATTATCAAAATAAGTATAAGAATATAGCAGAAATTTCAGCGCTTCTTTCTGCTAAGCAAAACGAAACTGCCGAGGCGGTAAAACAACTTGACCAAAAAGCAACTAAACAAAATCAGGAAATACAAAATCTTAAAAAGCGAATGATAAACATAATAGTATCATCCTTTTCAAAGGATAAAAACGTAGGCTTTTACGAAGATTTCGACGTAAGAGAACTACAACTTTTAGCCGATAGCCTTCACAAAACCTACGGCGGATTAAAAGCGGTATTTTCAAAAACCGAGCAGGGCTTTAACTTTGCGATTTGTGATGAGGCAGACGCTCTTGACGAATTTTTCAAAAGCTTTAAAACGAGCTTTAACGTCAGAGGCGGCGGAAGAAACGGTATGGTGCAGGGAAGTGTTGTCGCAGAAATGGACGAGCTTCAAAGTTTTTTTGAAAATTAGAGAGGTAATTTATGGATTGGACGGAAATTAAAGTAACAGTACCTACTGATAAGACCGACGAGGCGGCGGCAATAGCCAATATGACCGTGCCTTACGGTATTTACATTGAGGATTATTCCGAGCTTGAAAGCGATGCTTTGGAGATTGCACATATTGATTTAATCGATGAGGAGTTAGTGCAAAAGGATAGAACCAAATCGGTAATCCATATGTATATTGCAGATAGCGATAACGCTGTTGAGGCGCTAAGCTATTTGAAGGAAAGATTTACTGCCGCAGGCATTGAGTTTTCGCTTGACAGCACGCTTGTAGATGATGCCGATTGGAACGAAAACTGGAAAAAATATTTCAAGGCTTTCGAAATAGGAGAACATTTAGCGGTTTGTCCTAGCTGGGAAACCTATGACAACAAGGATAATAGAACGGTTATAAGCATTGATCCGGGTGCCGCTTTCGGAACGGGTACACATGCTACCACCTCACTGTGTCTAGAACTTTTAGAGGA